>JAGCWB010000094.1 GCA_017962065.1 Bacteroidales bacterium | reverse complement strand
CCGCGAATTGATTTTCGTTCCGTAGATACTTCCCGTTTACTCCGGCAGCCCGGAGATCCTTCACCGGAGAGATTTTCGTTCCTGGACGTACCTTCGGCCGTGCAGAATGGCGGTGAACAGATGGATTGCTACCTGCTTCATACCAATGAAAAAGTACACGAAATACTTCGTACTGGCTTTGACCGTTCTCCCCTTTTCACCGGTATGATTCACGGAAAAGGACCGCGCTATTGCCCCAGTATCGAGGATAAACTGCGCACTTTTGCCGATAAAGATTCGCACCAGTTGTTCCTGGAACCCGAGGGTCGGCACTCCCCCGAATACTATCTGCAGGGCTTCTCTTCTTCGCTTCCGCTGGAGGTTCAGTTAGAGGCCATGCATGCCATAGAGGGCCTCGAAAACGCTGTTGTATTCAAACCTGCATACGCTGTAGAATACGATTATTTCGATCCTCAGTACCTGCACTATTCCATGCGTTCCAAGGTTATAGAAAACCTGTTCCTTGCTGGTCAGGTTAATGGAACTACCGGTTATGAAGAGGCTGCGGCGCAAGGAATTATGGCCGGTATCAATGTCCATTTGTGGCTTTCTGATCGCGAGCCTCTGGTGCTTCGCAGAGACCAGGCATACATTGGCGTTCTTATTGACGACCTTATTAATAAAGGCGTTGATGAGCCCTACCGTATGTTTACCTCCCGTGCCGAATACCGCATTCTGCTGCGCCAGGACAATGCCGATTTCCGCCTCACAGCGCTGTCCCACGAACTTGGATTGGCCTCCGAAGGTCGCTACGCCGCGGTTATGCGCAAGCAGGAGCAGGTAGATGCCCTGGCTGCCATGTGTGAATCCACCAAGGTGAGACCAGCTATAGTAAACGAGTATCTTGAATCCGTCGGCTCTACTCCCCTCTCGGAGTCCAAGCATCTTTCTGATCTAGTCTCCAGGCCGGAGTTAACCTTAGCTGGACTTCTGGATTTTGTTCCACGTGGAACATTTACCCCAGATGTTATAACATCCGTGGAGGTTGCAATCAAATACGCGGGTTATATTGAACGTGAGAAATTGCAGGCCGAAAAGAATAATAGACTTGAGTATATCCGCATTCCTGCAGACTTTGACTTTGATCAGTTGCAAAGCCTTTCCATCGAGTGCAGGCAGAAATTGAAAAGATATAAGCCCGAGACTATCGCTCAGGCTTCAAGGATTTCCGGAGTCTCGCCGGCTGACATTTCCGTGCTTCTTGTGTATTTCGGAAGATAGAAATTGTTCCACGTGGAACGTTTGCTTCCTTTATAGCCGCTTTAGGGCGGCTTTTATTATGTCTTCTACTTTCGCGTTGGGATTCTCTTTGAGGATGGCGGGCATAACTTTGGATATGTTGGCTTTGGTGAAGCCAAGCATTACCAGGGCGTTGGTTGCTTCGTCTACCACTGCGGAATTATCGGCCTTGAAGAGGACGGTGTTGCTGTCTGTTCCCTCCCCTTTCACTATCTTGTCTTTTAGTTCCAAAACCAGCCTCTGGGCGCTCTTGAGGCCGATTCCTTTCACGCTTTTAATCTTGTTGACGTTCTCGGAAAGTATGGCTTGACGTATCTCTTCGGATGTTAACGTGGAGAGCATCATCCGGGCCGAAGCTACGCCGATGCCTGAAACACCTATGAGCAGGCGGAAGAGTTCACGCTCGTCTTTGGTTGCAAAGCCGTAGAACAGCTCTTCGTCTTCCCTGATATAGTGATGAATGTACGCTACAGCCTGCGTTTTTAGCTGGAAAGCCTCATAGGTCTGTAAGGAAATAAGTATGCTGTACCCTATTCCCTGATTCTCAAGAATGAGCTCCGTAGGAGTCAACTCAATTATTTGTCCCTTTATATAATCAAACATAACGCAAATTTATGTAAATTTGCAAACTTATCAAAGATAAATGACAATATCCGAAATACGCGCACAATTCCCTATTCTGGGCACTCAGGTGTACGGAAAGCCTTTGGTGTATCTGGACAATGCCGCATCGGCCCAGAGGCCGGTTTCCGTGGTGGAATGCTGGACTTCGCTGGTTCAGGGCGCCAATGCCAATATCCATCGCGCCGTGCATAAACTTGCCGGCAGCGCCACGGAGGCATATGAGGGTACGCGTAATGCGGTGAGAGATTTCCTGAACGCATCGTCCAGCGAGGAGATAGTCTTTACCTCCGGAGCCACTGCCGCCATAAACCTGGTAGCCTTCTCTTTTGGTGAGACGTTTATCGAAGAGGGCGACGAAATCATTGTCTCGGTTGCCGAGCATCATTCCAACATTGTTCCCTGGCAGATGCTTTGCCAGCGCAAAAAAGCCGTCCTTAAAGTCCTTGACATTGACGAAAATGGCGTACTGCAGCCCAGTGCTTTGGAAAAACTCATTTCTAAGCGCACCAAAATTGTAGCTATCTCTCACATTTCCAATGTGTTAGGCCTTATAAACCCTGTCAAGGAAATCGTTACAGTTAGCCATTTGTTTGGCGTTCCTGTGCTTGTTGACGGCGCGCAGGGCATAGTTCACGAAAAAGTTGACGTTCAGGAGTTGGACTGCGACTTTTACGTGTTCTCCGGTCACAAGCTTTACGCCGCCACCGGAACCGGCGTTCTTTATGGCAAGAAAAAATGGCTGGATGCCATGCCTCCTTACATGGGCGGCGGCGAGATGATCCACTCCGTCAGTTTTGAGGAAACCACATACGCTCCCCTGCCCGGAAAATTCGAGGCCGGCACCCAGAACTTCAACGCCGTTCCCACTTTGATCCCGGCCATCAATTTTGCATCGGCCTGCCGTAACAGCGCGGACGTTCAAGAAGAGCAGGAGGCAATATTGGATTATGTGTACAAGGCCTTGACGGAAAATCCCCGTGTCAAACTGTACGGACTCCCCCGCCAGGCCAAGGTTCCGGTGTTCTCATTTTCCGTGGAAGGTGCTCATCATGAGGACCTTGCGTTAATTCTGGACAAAATGGGCATAGCCCTCCGCTCCGGCCAGATGTGCGCCGAACCCCTGATGGATCGTCTGGGCGAAACCGGCCTTCTGCGTGCCTCCTTCGCCCCCTACAACACCCTGGAAGAGGCAAAATATTTTATCAAGTGCCTGGATAAGGCCATAGATATGTTGATATGACACTGCCAGATAAGAAACAACAGATAATAGAGGACTTCTCCCTATATGACGAGTGGCTTGACAAGTACGAATACCTGATTGAACTTGGCAAGGCGTTGGAGCCGTTCCCGGAGGAGAAAAAGACCGAGGACAGGCTCATAAAAGGCTGTCAGTCACGCGTTTGGCTTGACAGCGAACTTCGCGAAGGACTGCTCTTTTTTACGGCAGACAGTGATGCCATAATCACTAAGGGCATAATCTCGCTGCTAATAAGCGTCTATTCCGGTCGCACCCCGGAGGAAATTGCGGCCGATGACTTTGGCTTTGTTGCCCAGATCGGCCTAAAAGAGAATCTCTCCCCTACCCGCGCCAACGGGCTTGTTTCAATGATTGAAAGAATAAAAGAGATTGCTTCGAATGGCCGATAACAAAGACATACTAACCGCCGAGGACGTAAAGGAGTTGCAGCCGTTGTACGCGGCTGTTATATCGGCATTGAAAGAGGTTTACGACCCTGAAATTCCGGTGAATATTTACGACTTGGGCCTCATTTACGAGCTCACCATAAGCAAGGCCCGGGAGGTGTCCATCCTTATGACCTTCACCGCTCCCAACTGCCCTATGGCCGACCAGGTTATAGCAGAGGTTCAGGAAGGCGTAGAATCGGTTCCAGGCGTTACCAAGTGCACAATAGACCTCACTTTTGAGCCCGAATGGGACCGCAGAATGCTCTCCGAAGAAGCAAGGGTGGAACTGGGTTTGGACTATGAAGAAGACGATTATTCCAAGCTGAACGACTAGATGGAAAGAGTGGATGTATATCTTGGCTTAGGATCCAACATTGGCAACCGTGACAGCAATTTGCTAAGAGCGGTGAATATGCTGGATCAGGCTTTTGGTACGCATCCGGAGCGTATTTCGCGCATAGTGGAAACGCCCGCCTGGGGCTTTGAAGGGCCGGATTTCCTGAATATCTGCCTTTTGTACCGCCTTCCGCGCAAAGGTACGCCGGAGGAACAGGCCACTGAAATTCTGCATATCGCAAAGAGTATAGAGAAAGAGTTAGGCCGAAGCGAAGAGCTGAAATATGACAAAGACGGTAATCGCATTTACCACGACAGGCTCATTGACATTGACATACTTTGCTACGGCGCGCATGTAATTAATACAGAGGAACTTACAGTCCCCCACCCTCTTATCGGCCAAAGGGATTTCGTGAAAAAGCCCCTGCTTGAGATTTCCAAACCGGAGATACGCAATGCGTTTCCGCAGATTTTTGAGTAACTTTGTAAGTTATAATTGATAATATATGACACAGGACGAATTATTTAAGGTACTGGTTGCCCATTGCAAGGAGTACGGATTCATTTTCCCCTCCAGTGAGATTTACGACGGTTTGGCCGCGGTTTACGACTATGGCCAGATGGGCGTCCAGTTAAAGAACAACATCAAGAACTATTGGTGGGAAGCAATGACCCGCCTGAACGAGAACATCGTTGGTATTGACAGCGCCATCTTCATGCATCCCCGCATTTGGGAGGCTTCGGGCCACGTAGGTGCCTTCAACGACCCTCTCATCGACAATAAAGATTCCAAAAAGCGCTATAGGGCCGATGTCCTCATAGAGGATTACCTTGGTAAGATCGAGGAAAAGATAGAGAAGGAAGTGGCAAAAGGCCGAAAGAAATTCGGCGACGCCTTTGACGAGGCTCAGTTCCGTGCAACTAACCCCAACGTGCTTCGCGAAAAGGCAAAATGGGACGAGGTTCACAACCGTTACGTGGCTGCAGAGAAAGCTTCCGATTTTGCTGAATATCGACAAATAATTATCGATTGTGGGATAGTTTGCCCCATCTCAGGCACCTGCAACTGGACCGACGTACGTCAGTTCAACCTTATGTTCTCCACCTCCATGGGTTCCACGGCCGACGGCGCCAACCTCATCTACCTGCGTCCGGAAACCGCCCAGGGCATCTTCGTGAACTACCTTAACGTCCAGAAGACCGGCCGAATGAAGATTCCTTTCGGTATTGCCCAGATCGGCAAGGCCTTCCGCAACGAGATTGTGGCCCGTCAGTTCATCTTCCGCATGAGGGAGTTCGAGCAGATGGAAATGCAGTTCTTCATCAAACCCGGCACTGAGCTGGATTG
>JAGCWB010000093.1 GCA_017962065.1 Bacteroidales bacterium | reverse complement strand
GCGGTTTCTGCAGCGTGTAGCAGGTGGCGCCCACATAGAAGGAATACAGCGTGGAAACGCTCATTTCGTAGGCATGTGCTGCCGGCAGGATGCTCAGGAAACGGTCTTTCTTAAACGCCGGCTTGGCCTTGATGGCGGCCGCCAGGTTGGAACTTAAGTTCCTGTGGCTCAGCATAACACCCTTGGCCTTGCCGGTGGTGCCGGAGGTGTAGATGATGCAGGCCAGGTCGTCCGGCTGCGGGTCTTTCACCCAACCGTTGCACTTGAAGTCTTCCTTGTTCTTCTTGATGAACTCGAAGGTTTCTATGTCGATGATAAGGGTGAGCTTTTCCCGGCATTCCTCGCTTAGCTTGGGCATCATGCGCTGGGAAATGAACAGCACCTTGGATTCCGAATGGTTCAGGATGTTGGTGAGTTCATGCTCGCTGCTGTCGGGCAGGATGGGAACGGCCACGCGACCGTACACGGTGGCGCTGAAGAAGGCCACTACCCAGTTGGGCATGTTTTGTGACAAGATGGCGACGCGGTCTCCGTGCTTGATGCCAAAGCGCGTCATGCGCATGGAAAGCTGGTTTACCTTGCGCTTGAAATCCTCGTAAGTGTATTGCTGACCGCCATCCACATACTGGTAGGCGATTCTTTTTGCATAAGTGCTGGTGGCGTAGTCAAAGACCTTGTGCAGGGTGGTGCAGCTTTGCTCGCGGTGGCGATACTTGCGCCATGCCTTGTAGGGGCTTTTGATTCGTTTGGCCATAAATATGTACTACTAACTAATAGATAATTATTCGCTTTTGGGAGAAGGATCGGGCACCGCAAACTGGTCTTTGTGGAAGCCCTGGATGCCCATGGGCCGATAATGGTCGTAAATGCGCTGCATGTCGGCCTTAGGGTCGTCGGTGAGCTCCATCGGCTCGCCCACGGAAATATGCTTGCGGCCCCAGTCGTAATAGCCCAGGTACACGGTGGCGCCGGTTTCCTTGGCAATGAGGTGATAGCCGCTCTTCCAGCGTTTTACCAGGGAACGGGAACCCTCCGGGGCCAGGGCCAGGTGGAATTCGTCCACGTTCTCCATTACGTCGATGAGGCTTTTCACCGTGGTGGCCGGACTGGAAAGATCGGTAGGAACGGCACCGCAGGCCCTGAGGATGGGTCCCAGGGGCCAGAAGAAAAAGCTTTTCTTCACCATGATGTGGGCCACTTTCCCAAATTGGGTATAGAACAGATAGCTTACCAGGAAATCCCATACCGTAGTGTGGGGCACACCCAGAACTATGGCTTTGGGCTCTTTCATGGGGCCGCCGACGCTCTTCCAACCCATTTTCCGCAGCCACCAGCCGCAGAACTTGGCCCAGCCGGGGCGCACCGTAGTTTTGATTTTAATCTTCTTAGCCATAACTACCTGCAAGAATTATATATTGACGTCTTCTAATTCTTTCTCGCTGCGGAGATTGTCCATGATGAAGTGCTGGCGTTCGTAGGTGTTGATACCCATGTAGAACTCCATGATATCGGCTATGGATTCTTCATCGGCCAGCTTTACCGTGTCCAGGCGCATATTTTCGCCGATGAAATCTACGAACTCGTCGGAGGAGATTTCTCCCAAGCCCTTGAAGCGGGTGATTTCCACGCCCGTTTTCAGCTGTTTCACGGCTTTGTCTCGTTCCTCGGGTGTGTAGCAGTAGCGGCGCTCTTTCTTGTTATGTACGCGGAAGAGGGGAGTCTGCAGGATGTACACGTGCCCGCGGCGGATGAGCTCCGGGTAGTACTTCATGAGGAAGGTGAGCACCAGCATGCGGATGTGCATGCCGTCGTCATCGGCATCCGTTGCCACTATGATGTTGTTGTAGCGCAGGTTGTCCAGGTCTTCCTCTACGCCCAGGGCGGCAATCAGCAGGTTCAGCTCCTCGTTCTCGGCCACCTTCTTGCGGCTTTCCTTGAAGCAGTTGATGGGCTTGCCCCGCAGGGAGAACACCGCCTGGTTGTTGGCGTTGCGCACCTTGGTGATGGTTCCCGATGCCGAGTCGCCCTCCGTGATGAAGATGGAGGTCTTTTCCCGCTGGTCTTCCTGGCCCTTGGGGAACTTGGCGTCGCAGAAGTGGAAGCGGCAATCCCTTAGTTTACGGTTGTATACGGCCGTTTTCTTGGCGCGTTCACGGCTTTTCTTCTGCACGCCGGCAATCTCTTCCCGCTCGGCCTGCGAAGCCTTTATCTTTTCTTCAATAACCGGAACTATATCTGTGTGCATGTGCAGATAGTCGTTCAGGTTCTTGGTTACGAAGTCGTTTACAAAGGTGCGGATGGTGGGGCCGCGGTCTACGGAAGAGGCGCCATCGGCCCCTTTCACCTGCTTTTCCCACATGTAGGTGGAGCCCAGCTTGGTTTTGGTCTGGCCTTCGAAGATGGGTTCCTGGATTTGGATGGCAATGGCCCCCACGATGCCCTGGCGGATGTCTTCCGGCTTGTAGTCTTTCTTGTAGAAGTCCTTGAAAGTCTTGGCGATAGCTTCGCGGTAGGCTGCCAGATGGGTACCGCCGTCGCGGGTGTTCTGGCCGTTCACGAAGGTGGCGATATTCTCGCCGTAGCTGTTGCCGTGGGTGAGCACAATTTCTATATCCTCTCCCTCCAGGTGGATGAGCGGGTACAGCGGGGTTTCGCTCATGTTCTCCGTGACCAGGTCCAGCAGGCCGTTTTCGCTCTTGTAGGCCTCTCCGTTGAGCACCAGGGTGAGTCCCTTCTTGAGGTAGGAGTAGTTCTTGACCATGCTCTCCACGAACTCCATGTGGAAGGAGAAATCGTTGAAGAGTTCCTCGTCGGGGGTAAAGCGGATGAAGGTGCCGTTCTTCTCGTTGGAAGGGATGATATCGGCCTCCAGCAGCTCTCCACGGCTGAAATGGGCGTAGGAGCACTGGCCTTCCCGGTAGGATGCCACGTAAAAATCTACCGACATGGCATTCACCGCCTTGGTACCCACGCCGTTCATACCCACGCTCTTCTTGAAGTGGGTGTCGTCGAACTTGCCGCCGGTGTTAAGCTTGGAGGTGGCGTCCACCACCTTGCCCAGCGGAATGCCGCGCCCGAAGTCCCGCACCGTTACCGTCCGGTCCTCGATGGAGATGTCGATGCGCTTGCCGAAACCCATGGAAAACTCATCGATGGAATTGTCGATGATTTCCTTCAGGAGCACGTAGATGCCGTCTCCCTGGCGGTCTCCGTTCCCCAGTCGGCCGATATACATGCCGGCACGCCGCCGGATGTGCTCGTTCCATTCCAGGGTCTGGATGGCGTCGTCGTTGTAGGTGGTATTGATAATCTCTGCCATTCGTCGTTATTTAACATACAAATATACGAAATAATGGCCGAAAAGGCAAAGGCCCTTTTCCCACCATAATTTAATACCTTGTCTGTCAATCAATTACGTTTTTCTCCCTGTGATTATTAACACAGGGAGAAAACGATAAAGTGCTGATAATCAGGTAAATGATTGCTAAGGCTAGAGAACCTGCCCTGCCACGAAGAGATTCACTACAGGCCGGAGGGGAGAATTGGTGATGAGGGTGAGCATGATAACGGTTTCACCCTTTTCTACGGCCGATGTGTTAAGCTGCACGCGTACAAAGCCCTTGCCGCCGGCTTCGGCGTCCCGGATTTCCAGCACTTTCAGCGCCGGATCTTCCGGATCGGCCTGATAGATGTGGAAGGTGCTTTTGCCGCGGTTGGAGCAGTTGAAAGTGAGTTCCACCGGGGTGCCGGCTTTAACGGTGCCGAAGTTGGCGGTGCTGTTTTCGAACACGGGGATGGCGCCGTCGTTGCGCTGCTGCTCCGTCCATCTGTCGAAGTTTTCCCGCGTGCTGGCCCACACGGTAAGGGGCGCCTTGGCCTTTTGCCCGTTGAGCACCGGAGTGGCCGAATAGGTTTGCTTCCCATACAGCTCCGGAGCTGCCTCTATGGTAAAAATGAGACTGGCGGTGCTGCCGGCTGGAATGGGGTTGGGCGTTACGCTAACTTTAAGGTGTTCAGATACTTCTGTGAAGGAAACCTCCAGGGGCTTCTTGCCCAGGTTGGCCACGGTGGCCATCTCGCTTACGGTGAGTCCCTGTTTAAGGATACCCGCCTTGTATTCCCGCGCCTTCAGACCAAAATCCCCGAGCTTTTGTGCTCCGTAGAGCTCGCTCAGGGACTTTTTCTTTTCATGGACCACGCCGCGGAGCCTTAGGATAACCGGTTTGCGCTGGCCCGATATGTAAACCGTAAGGGTTTTGTCGAAGGGAAAGGGACCGTCTTCGTTTTTGAACGTGGCCGATATGGTGCCGCTTTTGCCGGGCTGGAGCGGTTCGCGCGTCCAGGTAACGTCTGTGCAGCCGCAGGAGGAAACCACCTCGAAGAGGGCGATGGGCTCCTTGCCGTTATTGGTAACGGTGAAGGTGCAGGTAAGCGGCCCGTCCTCTACACTGACGTCACCGAAATCGTGCACCAGTTTGTCAAAAACGGCGTCGCCCTCGTCCGGTACTTCCGGCAGGCCGATGGTCTCGGTGGCCACCAGTTCTACTACTGGCGCACTATTTGCTGTACGGGAGCCGCAAGACAGCAGGCTTGCAGCCAGGGCTATGGTCCAAAACACGGTTTTCATGCCTGCAAAGTTAATTACTGATATTTTTAAAATCAAATATAATGCCTAAATTTGTGGTCAATTACGAAACACAACAACAATAAAAAGATACTACTATGGCAAGAAAGATCAATCCCGACATTTGTGTCTCCTGCGGCTCCTGCGCCGATGTATGTCCTGTGGGCGCCATCACCGAGGGCGAAGGCTCCTATGTAATCAACGCCGACGAGTGCATCGACTGCGGTGCCTGCGAAGGCACCTGCCCGAACGAAGCCATCAGTGAAGCCTAACAGCTTCACTGAGGCTTCGCAATAAAGGCTACGCAACGCGTAGCCTTTATTATTATGCCCACGTTGCCCCCTCCCTAAATCCCTCCCCTCGGGGGGAGGGACTTGCATAAAAAACCGGCCCGCATGTGATGTGACCCCCAAAAGTTGGACGGTTTAACATTAGTTTATGAGACCTTTGCTTGGAACAGAGCTCGGTACTGCACCGGGCTCTTTCCTTTTAGCCTCAGTTTGATTCTATCGTTGTTGTAGTACCGGTTATATGTCCGGAGAGCTTTTTTGAACTGGTCGATAGAGCCCCACTCCTGCAAATATAGCAATTCATTCTTCATCAGGCCAAAGAAGTTCTCCATCATCGCATTGTCCAGGCAGTTTCCCTGTCGGGACATGCTCTGGGTTATATGCCTGTCTTCCAAGGCTTTCTGATACCTTTTATGCTGATAATGCCAGCCTTGATCCGAATG
>JAGCWB010000092.1 GCA_017962065.1 Bacteroidales bacterium | reverse complement strand
CCTCCCCACTAGTTAAAGCACGATGACTGGGGTCAGGAGGCCGAAAGTGTGCTTTACCGGGGGCCAGGAGGTGGCTCTAAAGCACAGTGACCGGGGGTCAGAGGCCGAAAGTGTGCTTTAGACGGGGTTAAGAGGGGGCGCTAAAGCACGGAATCGTTATTTCGGGCCGATAAGTGTGCTTTAGCGCGGACGAAGGAGGAAAATAAAGGGAAAACCGGAGGAAAAAGCATTTTTTTGCGTATATTTGAGGGAGGAAGCGCGCTGGAGGGAGAAAGGACTCAAAAACTCAAAACGCTAGGCATGAAATTCAACTTTGACCAGAGCCCGGACAGACGGGGCACAGAGAGTGTAAAATGGGATTTGTATCCCGGGACGCTGCCGCTTTGGGTGGCCGATATGGACTTCAAGGTGGCACCGGCAATTCAGCAGGCGCTGCAGAGGAGGCTGGAGCACGGAGTGTTTGGCTATGAGCTGGTTCCGGACAGTTATTTTGAGGCTACAGGCCGATGGTTTGCCAGAAGGCACGGCTGGGAGGGTATAAGCAAAGAGAATCTTATCCCCACCACCGGGGTGATAGCCGCCTATAGCGCAGCTTTGAAGGCCACCACCCAGCCAGGCGACAAAGTGCTTGTAATGACCCCCTGCTACAACGCCTTCTTCCCGGCCATAGAGCATAACAAATGTGAGCAACTGGACTGCCCGCTAAGCTACAACGAAAAACAGTACATCATAGACTGGGACCTGCTGGAACAAAAGGCCGCCCAGGCAAAGGTGCTGCTGCTTTGCAACCCTCACAACCCTGTGGGAAGGGTCTGGACAAGGGAGGAATTGCTGCTCACAGCTGGCATCTGCCAGCGCAACAACGTGTTCGTAATCTCGGACGAGATTCACTGCGAACTCACCTACCCCGGCCACGACTACACCCCCTGGGCCACCTTGCCGGAGGAATTCGTGCAAAATTCTGTTTCCTGCATCTCCCCCACGAAGGCGTTCAACATTGCTGGCATCCAAATAGCCAACCTGTTTGCTGCAAACCCGCAAGTATATAAAAAGATGCTGGAAGCCCTGCATAAGAACCAGTGTGCCGATATAAACGTCTTCGGCGCCACTGCCCTGAAAGCCGCTTACAACGAAGGAGAGGAGTGGCTGGACCAGCTAAGGGACTACCTTTTCCACAATGCCCGCACAGTGGCCTGCTTCCTGGAAGACGAACTTCCGGAAGTGAACGTGCTCCCTCTGGAAGGCACCTACCTGATGTGGATAGACTGCCGGAAAGCCCTCAAGCCGAACGAACCGCTAGAAGGCTTTTCAGAGCGTTTTGCTAAACACCTCCAAGAAACCGTACAACTAACCCTCAGCCCCGGCTCCATCTACGGAAAAGCCGGCGAGGGCTTCATGCGGGTAAACATCGCCTGCCCCCGCAGCCGCCTGCTGGACGGCATGCAGCGTTTCATAGTTGGATTCGAAAGTTATAAAAATAATGCGTAAAACTCTATCAATCATTGCTGCGGCACTGGCCATAATGGCCTGCGGGCAGCCCAAACAGACAGAAACTCCATCGGCCGAAGAATTCGCCCAATACATCAAAGCCTTCACCGGCGGTATAGTGGCGCAGGACTCTGAAATCAGGATCGACCTGGCCGAAGACGCCCAGGAGCAGTTCACGGAGGGCATGTTCGCCTTCACGCCTTCGGTGGCGGGACAGGCGCGATGGGCATCGGCAAACAGCGTAAGTTTCGTGCCGGAAGAAGGTGCTCTCAGACCCGGCCAGACGTATGCCGTGCGCTTTTTCCTGGGCAAGGTGATAGAAGGCGCGCCGGACAGCTTCGACTTTGGCATTAGCGTAAAAGCCAAGGAGACACCCGCACCGGAAGAGCCCGAAGTCACAAAAGACGGCACCTTCAAAGTGCTCAAAACCACGCTGGAAGAGGACCACATAGACGTGATAATGAGCAAGAGCCCCATGAACGCCACGCAAAAAGGCATGGTGGAACTTAAAGGCGCCGCCAGAAGTTACGTCCAGGTGCAGGACACCCTAATCCGCGTCTTCTTCGAAGGCAGAAAGGCCGATCTGGAACTGACGATAGATCAAGGTCTTAAGAGCCCGGAAGGCGAAAGCCTCAACAACGCCTACACAAGGATCTTCGGCCTGGAGGAAGAAAAACCGGCAGTGGAAATTCCGCTGGAAGGATGCATCCTCCCGGACAAAGACCGCCTGATCCTCCCCTTCCGCGCGGTGAACCTGTCGTCGGTGGAAATCAGAATCATAAAAATCTACGAAAGCAACGTCCTCATGTACCTCCAGGAAAACAACCTTGGAGGCAGCAGTGAGCTAAGACGTTGTGGAAGACTAATTTACAAAGGCGACATTCCGCTGGACGCCTCAAAGAACCTGCATCAGTGGAACAGCCACAGCATAGACCTTGGCGGCCTCATGAGGAAAGAACCGGGCGCCATCTACCGCATCCGCCTGAGCTTCCGAATGGACCAGAGCCTATACGGCGGCAAGGAGCCCATGGTAAGCACCGCAACGCTCAGCGGCAAGCCCTCGGAGGCCGACGAGGCCGAGTGGGACAGGACATCGGCCTACTACTGGGACAACGACTACGACTGGGAAAACTACAATTGGGACGAGTCGGAAGACCCCACCAAGCCGTCGTACTACATGGACAGCGAACGCTTCCCGGCCGTGCAGCTCATTGCCAGCGACCTTGGCCTGGTGGCCGAATATGCCGATGGCAATAAGATCTGGCTGGCTGTGACGGACATCATCACCGCCAAACCCGTGCCCGGCGCAAGCGTGGAAGTATTTGACTATCAGCTCCAAAGCCTTGGATCGGCCAAAACCAACGGACAGGGCATGGCCGAAATCGACGTTGCGCACAAGCCCTTTGCAGTGGTGGCCAAAGCCGGCGGAAGCATAGCATACCTTAAGGTGAATAACGGCAACGAACGTTCCACCAGCCGATTCGACATTGGCGGCGACGTGCTGCAAAAAGGCCTAAAAGGCTATGTTTACGGCGAGCGAGGCGTCTGGCGTCCCGGGGATACCATGCACCTTACGCTAATCCTGAGCGACAAAGGCCAGAACCTGCCGGAGGGCCATCCCGCCACCATGGAACTGTACTCGCCGGAAGGCCAGTTCTACGGGAAATACACCCGCAAGGGCACCGACGGCTTCTACAACTTTGACGTAACCACCAAGGCCGATGACCCCACAGGCTACTGGAACGCCTATTTCAAGGTTGGCGGAAGCACCTTCCACAAAACCATTCACATAGAAACCGTAAAGCCTAACAGACTGAAAATCAACACTGCATATCCGGAAATCCTGGAAGCAGGAAAGGCCATCACCGTACGCACGGCGGCCTCCTGGCTGTCCGGCGGATCGGCCCAGTTCTGCAACGTCAGAGCCCAGATGACGCTTCGCAAAACCAGCGGCTCGCCGTTCAAAGGTTTCGAAAACTACACCTTCAACGACCCTGCAAGCAACTTCACCAGCGCAGAGCATGAGCTTTACAAGGGCAAACTGGACGGCAACGGCCAGATAGCCATGCAGGTGAAACTGCCGGATGCACAATACTCTCCCGGCATGCTCCAGGCCTTTGTGGTAACCTCCGTAGAGGAGCCCGGCGGCGACGAGAGCTTCACTACCGAAACCCTGAAATACTCACCTTACAGCGCTTACGTGGGCATCCGCGTACCGGAGGGCGAGTATCTGGAAACCGACAAGGACAACAAAATCAGCATAGCCGTTGTGGACGCCGCCGGCAAGCGCGTGACTGGCCATCAGCTGGAATACGCAGTGTTCAAAACCGGCTGGAACTGGTGGTGGGAAAGCCCCGGCTTTGGAGAGCTGGATTCGTATGTGGCCGGCCCTTCGGTCACGAAGATCATCGGCGGAAACCTTAAATCGGCCTCCCAGGACGTGAGTTTCACCTTAAGGGAGGATTATCCCGCATGGGGCCGATACCTGATTCTGGTGCGCGACACTCAGTCCGGGCATGTGAGCGGACGGATGGTTACCATCGACTGGCCGGAATATCGTGGCAGGGCCGATAGAAAAGACCCTGAAGCACTTACCATGCTCACCTTCTCTACCGACAAGCCCAGTTACACCGCCGGCGAAAAAGCCACCGTTTACATTCCTGCCGCCAAGGACGGCCAGGCGCTGGTTTCGTTGGAGAACGGTGCCGGTGTGATCCGCCGCGAGTGGGTGGCCACATCGGCCCAGGATACCCCGTGGACCTTTACCGTGGAGCCCTCCATGGCACCTAATATTTATGTGAGCATCACCCTGTTGCAGCCTTACGGAAACACCGTAAACGACCTTCCGCTGCGCATGTACGGCATTCAGCGCGTGAAGGTGGAGAATCCTGCCTCGCACCTGCAGCCGGTGATTGACATGCCTGCCACGCTGCGTCCGGAGGAGGAATTCACCGTCAAGGTTTCCGAGAAGAGCGGCAAGCCCATGACCTACACCCTGGCCATTGTGGACGAAGGCCTTCTGGACCTCACGGCCTTCAAGACGCCGGATCCCTGGAGTTACATGTACAGGAACGAGGCTCTGGGAGTAAAGACATGGGATATGTTCGACCAGGTGATAGGTGCTTTCAGCGGCAAATTCTCGCCTCTGGCGGCGATTGGCGGCGACGAGGATGCAATCCGCAACGCCCGTAAGGACAACCGCTTCAACCCAGTAGTGCTGTTCCAGGCCCCCAGAACGGTGACAAAGGGCACCGACGTAGTTAAACTCAAGCTTCCAATGTACGTTGGCAGCGTGCGCGTTATGGTAATAGCCGGCCACGAGGGCGCATACGGCAATGCCGATAAAACCGTCCCCGTACAAAGCCCGCTCATGGTTGTAACCACCCTGCCCCGCGTGCTTGGCTGCGGCGAGGAAGTGGCCGTCCCGGTGAACGTTTTTGCAATGGAAGACGGCGTCAAGGAAGCCACGGTAACCTTGAAGGCCGATGGCCCCGTGCAGTTCACGGGCCCTTCATCGCAGATGGTCAAGTTCAGCGGAAAAGGCGATAAGATGGTCACATTTGGCGTCAAATCCACCGCTGAAGAAGGTGTTGCGCATTTCAATGTAGAAGCCACCGGCAGCGGACATAAGGCCACTGAAAGCGTAGCTCTTACGGTACGTAACGCCAATCCGGAGGTTGCCAGAGTGGAACGCTTCACCCTTAAGCCCGGTGCTTCGCACGCTCTCAAAGGCGGTCCTAAAGTTAGCCTGCAACTTGCCGGCTTCCCTGCCCTGGACGCCCGTGAACTGTACGTGCATATGCGCGACTACCCTTACGACTGCACCGAGCAGCTCAGCGCCCGCGGACTCACCATGCTGCTTATGATGCCTTTGCTGGACGAAGCCGATGCCGCCGAAGCCAAGGCACAGATCCCTACCATTATTAATAAGCTCTACGCCCGTCAGGGGGCCGATGGCGGCTTCTCCTACTGGGGCACCGGCAAGTCGGGAGAGTGGGTATCGTCAATGGCCGGCCACTTCCTCACGGAAGCTGCCAAGGCTGGCTTTGATGTGAATTCCGGCGTTGTGAACTCTTGGAAGGCATATCAGCGCAAGATTTCGCAGGCATACCGCACGGCCGGAAGCAACGAATACAACAATCTGGACGAAGCCTACCGCCTGTACACCATGGCCCTCGCCGGCATTCCGTCCCAGTCCGGCATGAACCGCCTGCGCGAGGCCGGCGACATCGGCCAGAATGCCCGTTACATGCTTGCAGGAGCATATGCACTTGCAGGTAAGGGACAGACGGCTGGCGCCGTTCTTGAAGGCATCGGCAAAAAGTTCCCGGAATACACCGACTACGACATCACCTACGGCAGCAGCTTCCGCGACAAGATGGTTGCCCTGGATGCCCTTGTGCTTTGCGGCAGGGTGTCCGATGCACTGAGCATTGCGGCCGAAGATGTGCCCTCACAGCTCTCTACTCAGGAAAGCGCTTTTGCTTCAGTGGCCTACAGGCACCTGTACGAGCAGGTTCCCACATCGGTTATTAAAGCCACTGTTGGCGGGCAGGAGCTGGTTTCCTCCAAGTCTGTGGTAAGCGCACCTGTACCGGCCGATGCTACTGTAACTAGTGGTTCGGAAGGCAAGCTGTACGGCACTCTGGTATCTGTTTCCCGTGATCCGGTTACTGCTGCAGTGTCTAATGGTTTGAAGCTGGAGGTGAAATATCTGGACGAGGTTGGCGCACTGCTGCTGCCGGCCTCATATGGCGTGAAACAGGGAACAAGATTTAGTGCTACAATCCGCGTGGACAACGTTTCCGGCCGCGAGCTGCAGAATCTTGCGCTCTCAATCCCCATCCCCTCCGGCTGGGAGATTGTGAACGACCGCCTTACCACCGGCGCTGCCGATGAAGGCGGCTACGACCACAAAGACATACGCGACGACAGGGTAAACTGGTTCTTCGCCCTTCCTGCCGGCCGCTACAAGACCTTCTCGGTGCAGCTCCGCGCCGCCTACGAAGGCCGCTACACCCTCCCCGCCGTAGTGTGCGAAGCCATGTACAACCCCGCCGTAAACGCCGCCGTCCCCGGTGGCCAAACCACGGTGAGCCGCTAAGCAATGTCCTGTCATTCTGAGCGCAAGCGAAGAATCTATTGCTTCTTCGGTATCCTGGCAGCCCTGCTGCTGGGATACCTTTTTTGCCTGCCACGAAACTTTTTCAAAAACATAAGTTATTCTACTGTTGTTGAGAGCACAGAGGGGGAACTTCTGGGGGCAAGGATTGCCGATGACCAGCAGTGGAGGTTTCCGCCGTGCGATACGGTGCCTGAGCGCTACGCAATAGCGCTGGTGCAGTTTGAGGACAGGGCGTTCTGGTGGCATCCGGGCGTGAATCCGGTGGCGCTGGTGCGTGCAACTGTGGATAATGCCCGCAGCGGGCATGTGGTGAGTGGCGGAAGTACTATCACAATGCAGGTGATAAGGCTTTCCCGGCAAAAGGAGCGCACAATCTGGCAAAAGATAATAGAAGCGGTGCAGGCCACAAGGCTTGAACTGAGGTATTCCAAAAAGAAAATACTGGCGCTGTACGCTTCACACGCACCGTTTGGGGGCAATGTTGTAGGACTGGAGGCGGCTGCGTGGCGGTATTTTGGCCGACCGGCGGCCGAGCTCTCCTGGGGCGAGGCGGCCACCCTGGCGGTGCTGCCAAACGCCCCCGCAACGCTACACCTTGGCCGCGGCAGGGAGCAGCTGCTGCAAAAACGCAACCGCCTGCTCAAAAGGCTGCTGGAGCATGGCGACATCGACATAGAAACCTACCAGGCCTCTTTGGAAGAGCCCCTGCCCGACAATCCCCTGCCCCTGCCGGAACTGGCTCAGCACTATGTAGAGCACTGCCCGCACGGGGAGCGCACCCGCACTGCAATAAGGATTAATCTGCAAAAAGCAGTTTTGGATGCCGTGGACCGCCGTTCCGACGATCTGGCGCAAGAAGGCGTGGCCGATATGGGCGCCATTGTTATCGACAATGAAACTGGAGAAATAATAGCTTATATCGGCAATTCCAGCGCTTATCGGGAGCGTCCGGGGATGCAGGTGGACGTGGCGGCATCGGCCCGATCTACCGGTAGTATCCTTAAGCCGTTCCTCTATGCGGCGGCATTGCAGGAGGGCACCATACTTCCCTACACCCTGCTGCCGGATGTGCCGGTGAACATGGGCGGCTTTGCACCGCAGAACTTCGACAGGCAGTTTTATGGCGCCGTACCCGCCAACGAGGCCCTGGCCCGATCCCTCAACGTTCCGTCGGTGTTCCTGCTGAGGGAATACGGTGTAGCAAAGTTCCATGCGCTGCTGCAGGATATCGGCCTTACTACCATTACAAAAGATGCCTCCCATTACGGTCTGTCGCTTATTCTTGGCGGAGCCGAAGCAAGGCTGGACGAAGTCGCAAAGGCTTATTCCCGAATGGACACAGGGTCTCTGTCCGTCTGGTACACGCTTGAAGCCCTGAAGGAGGTGAACCGCCCGGACCAGCTGGACTGGAGGCTCATCCGCTCCGTTCGCAAGGCCGCATGGAAGACCGGCACCAGCTACGGTTTCCGCGATGCCTGGGCCGTGGGAATGACGCCGGAATACACCATTGGCGTATGGGCAGGCAATGCCGATGGTCACGGCGTTCCCGGCCTTACAGGCGCCCGAGCCGCCGGCCCGGTGCTGTTTGACATACTGAACCTTCTTCCCGCCAGCGACAACTGGTTTGAGATGCCCGATCAAGGAGTTTGGGTGCAGGTGTGCACGGACTCCGGCATGCTTGCTACGCCTGAATGCCCTAAGACGGACATGCCAATTCCGGCGGCAGGTATGGAAACTGAGCCTTGCCCTTATCACGCAAGCGGCGAATTCGTGCTTCCGCCGGCCATGGAATGGTTTTATAAGCCTCACCATCCGGAATACGTAGGATCTAGCGCCAAAACGCAAGAAATTGCCCTGGCGTTCATTTATCCGGCTCAGGGCAGCACGCTTTACCTTCCCCGGCAGCTAAACGGAGAACGGGAAGGCGTAGTCTTCCGCGTGGCCCATCACCGCCCCAACGCCACCCTCTGGTGGCACCTTGATCAGGACTACGTTGCCGAAACCAAATTCCTTCACGAGCTTAAACTAGCCCCCTCCCCCGGAAAACATACCCTCACCGTGGTTGACGATGAGGGCAATACTACAAGCGTAGGATTTACAATTGCCGATTAAGCACGGCAAGCGTTCACAAAGTCTTCGGGGGTCATGACTTGCATGGGACGCGGGACTTCACGGGACAGGATTTTTTTATCTCTTGTGACAAGAATATCGCAGCCATGGCTGTATGCGAACGAAATCTGAGCATTGTCCTCAATGTCCGGATTGGCGTTCTTTAAGGCCGATTCAAGGTCAAAGGCATCTATAGGATATACGTTTGTGCGATTTCTTATATATAGGAGAGAGTCTCTTACAACAGAAGCGTCGTTAGCGCTGTTACGTGCACACACATATACCGCGTCCAAGAAACTCTGGGTAGAGATGGTAGCTTCTATGAGATGGTCAAACACCATTTGAAAAATGTCCCAGGCCAATGCATGTCCCTTTCTTTCCAACTGCAAATAATCCACCAGGATATTTGTGTCAATCAATATTTTAATCCTCCTTTCCATACTTCTCCCAAAGTGCATCCATTAAAATTTTCTTGTCCATTTCGGCCTGCTCATAAGCATCCAGTCCCTCATATTCCTTAGGTAGTTTACCTTTCAAAACAAAACGTTCCGTGTTTTCTCTCTGCTGTTCAAACCATTCCGGAGGCAATTTGGGAAAGACCAGTTCTTTTCCCACTTTTTCCTCCAAAACCTCTTCTACAAAAGCATTCACCGACTTATGCTCCTTCTTTGCCTGCCATTTAATCCTTTCCAGCAAACTGTCCTTAAGCCGGAAAGCCGTCTGTGTCCTAGGTACCGTTTCCATAATGTATAACACTTTTTGCAAATATATAACAAAATTTGGCGAAAAACAAATTAATACATATCTTTGCAAAAGTAACATTATAATGTTAGTTTTATGCTGGGGAATGTATTATT
>JAGCWB010000091.1 GCA_017962065.1 Bacteroidales bacterium | reverse complement strand
CAGGTTGCCGGTGGGCTCATCGGCCAGAATGGCCTTGGGGGTGTTCAGGAGGGCGCGGGCTAGGGCTATGCGCTGCTGCTCTCCGCCGGATAGCTGGTGTGGCATCTTGTGAGCCTTGGTGCTCATACCAACGGAATCAAGCACTTCCGAGATGCGCGCGTCTATACGGCCGCGATCTTTCCATCCGGTGGCGCGCAGTACAAACTCCAGGTTGGCTTCTACGGTGCGGTCTGTAAGAAGCTGGAAGTCCTGGAAAATAACTCCCACGGAGCGGCGCAGATATGGAATGTCTTTGCTGCGAATGGTGCGAAGGTAGTATCCGCAGGCGACGCCTTCGCCGGTAAGCAGCTTGTTTTCGGCCGTTATGGTACGGATTATGGATGTTTTGCCCGAGCCGACTTTACCCACTATGTAAACAAAGTCACCGGGCATGATTTCCATGTCCAGACCATAGATGACAACGGTCTCCCCATTGAGGATATCGGCATCTTTGAAACGAATTAAAGCGTCCATGAGAATTCTGTCAAAATCATACAAATATAAAGGAAATTTTTCGTATATTTGTGAAAATATCTGGAAGATGAAGAAATTAGTTGCTGTAGCCGCTGTAATTGTTATTTCAAGCGGCCTCTACGCGCAAAATTGGGAACAGGTCAAACAGCTTTACAGGGCGGGAATGTACTCGGAAACCGTAAGGCTTGTCCAGGGTGACAATTCACCCATGGCGGAAGGATACCGGGCCCTGTGCGCACTCCAGCTCAAGACCGACAATGCGCATCAGGTAGCGCAGTCATTCATAAACAGGTTCCATGAGAATATCCTAGTGCCCCAGGTGCGTTATCTGCTGGCCCTGGATTACTTCGACGCGGAGGATTACGAGCAGGCCCTGGACCAGTTGAACCACATCTCGCTGGAAGACCTTCAAAAGTCCCAGCGGGCCGAATATACCTACAAACTGGGTTACAGCGCATTTGCGCTAGGTGAGTGGGACAGGGCGGAGAATCTGCTTATGCGCATCCGCGGCCTGGAGTATTCCGACTATTCGGCCCCTTCGTACTATACCATCGGCTATATCAACTATGCCCGCAAGGATTTCAAGGAGGCGTCGGAATGGTTCGAACTTGCCGCCAGGGATCACCGCTTTGCCGCCCTGGCAAATTACTATATCCTTGAATGCCGATTCAACGAGAAGGATTATAAGTATGTGGTAAAATTCGGCGAGGACCTGTTTGATAAGGTCCCGGAAGACCGTCAGCCCCACATGGCCCGCATAATGAGTGAGAGTTATCTCATTCTGGGAGACGTGGAAAAAGCCCGCACATATTACCAGAAGAACCTTCTGAACAAAGGTACGCTCACAAGAAGCGACCATTTCTATGCCGGCGAAGTGAATTATTACCTGAAGAATTGGGAAGACGCGGTAGAGAATTTCACTCTCATGGAAAACCGCACGGACTCCCTGGGCCAGGTTGCCAATTACCAGCTGGGCTACAGTTACATACAGCTTAAAAACAAAGTGGCCGCCATGGATGCTTTCCGCAAAGCGGCCGATTATGACTATACCCCCGATATCCAGGAAGACGCTCTTTACAATTACGCCAAACTGGCCTTCGATCTTAACCGGGACACCGCTCCTTTCCAGAATTACCTCAAAAAGTACAACACCCAGAAGAAAGGGGACCAGATTTACTCCTACATGGCAATGGTGGCTCTCCAGAACCACGATTATGAAGCTGCAGTGGAGGCCTATAACCAAATTGACGAGTTGGACCGCGGCATGCAGGCCAACTACATGAAAGCGTACTTCCTCCGTGCCCGTGAGTTAATGGAAAGCGGTTCCTGGCGTCAGGCCGAACCCCACCTTAAGGCGGCAGCATACTACAGTTCCCGCAAGGACGGCTTCAACCAACTTGCCCGCTATTATCAGGCCGAAGCCCTGTACCGGGACGGAAAATTCGCCGAATCCCGTGTGCTTCTGAACGACCTTTATAATTTATCGGCCCTGCAGGACCGCCCGGAAGGAGATTTGATATCCTACCAGATAGCATATACTTATTTCAAGGAAGGCGATTACAGCAATGCGCTAAAATGGTTCCGCAATTACCTGGAAGGGGATTCCGGGGCAATGGGGGCCGATGCCCTGACTAGGGTGGCGGATTGCTATTTTTTCAGCGGAGACTATGCCACCGCCGTCAATGCCTATGAACTTCAGATGGCACAGTATCCGGATCCCGACAACCTGTATCCCAGGTATCACGCCGGCGTTGCCTGCGGTCTTCTGGGGGATAACAACCGTAAGGTGCACTTCCTGGAAGATGCAAAACTTGCCGGCGCATCGGCCCAGTTCTACGGTGAGTCGATGTATGAACTTGGCCGTGCGTATGTGGCCCTGAAGAACAACGAGGATGCTGTTCGCACCTTCCGTACTCTCAGGAGCGCTACGCCGGATCCTGACCTGTCGGCCAAGGCCCTGCTGGAACTTGGCATGATAGCCCGTAACGAAGGCCGGAGCGAAGATGCTCTGGACTGCTACAAAGAGATTGTCGCCCAGGGCGGAGATTATGCGGAGGATGCCCTCCTGGCCATTGAGGCCATATATCGCACCATGGAAGATCCGGAAGCATATCTGGCCTATGTTAACAGCCTTGGCGGCAGCGTAAACCGCACGGAGGCACAGAAGGAAGAGGTCTACTTCTCCAGCGCAGAGCAAATTTACCTTTCCGGGGATTACCAGAAAGCCCAGGCCACGCTGCTGGCATATCTGCAAAAGTATCCGCAGGCATTGTTCGGTGCCAAGGCGCGCTACTATCTTGCCGATTGCTACCGCTTTAACGGCGCCCGCGCACAGGCGGCCGACCTTTACGAACAGGCCATGGAAACCGGCCTGGAAGGAGCTCTGGCGGAGAGTGCGCTGCTACAATTCGCAAACCTCAATTACGAAATGGGCAGTTACGGCAAGGCATACGGTGCTTTCATCAAACTGCGTGACGGTGCTGTCCTTGAGCAAAACCGCGCCACCGCCCTGATAGGCATGATGAGGAGTGCATTCCGCGCCAAAGAGTGGGACGACGCCATTGCCGATGCAACGCTCCTGATGAACGAACAAAAAGAAAATGAGGACCTTACAAGGGAGGCCCGCTACGTGAGGGCCAAGTCCTTCCTTAGCACCAGCCGCCGCGAGGAAGCATATGCCGAGCTTCGCACCCTGGCGGAGGATCCCTCTACTGACGAGGGTGCAGAGGCCACATACCTTATCATCCGTGACAAGTACGACAGGGGCCAGTTCGACGGCATCCAGGATATGGTTTATGACTTTTCCGGCAAGGCCGACGGGCAAAACTACTGGCTAGCCAAGGCCTTCATAGTTCTGGGCGACACCTTTGCCGAGGAAGGCAACACAGCCCAGGCCAAAGCAACCTTCGAGAGCATACGCGCCGGCTACACCTCTACCGGCACTCAGGACGATGTCCTTGACCAGGTGGAACTTAGACTCCGTAAACTGAACTAGAGCATGAGAAACAAAGTCATTATATCGGCCGCCCTGATGCTTGCATGCGCAGGCGCCTTTGCCCAGAACCTTAACCCGGTGGTGGAGGTGACAAACATCTATGCACGCGAAGCAACGGGCATAGAAAAGCCTTCCCAGTTGCTCCAGCTGCCGGATTCGGTGCTCCGTTTTAACCTTGACATGGACTATTCGGTGCAGAATACGCCATATCAGGGCGCATACGAATTCAAGCCCTATCTGGTTCAGTTAAAGCCTCAGCCCAGAACTTCCGACGAAGGGACACTATTCGTGCGCCTTGGCGCCGGCTACGGCCTTCATCCGGAGGCCACTGTAATCTGGACTCCGGTGAAAACCAGCCACTTCCGCCTGAACGTGTTCGGAGACCATCATTCATATATCGGCCAATATCGCATCATTGCGGAAAAGGATAAAAGGCTTGAACCAAACGGTACTTTCCGTGACGGCGTTTCAATGCGCTCGGCCATAGGGGCCGATATGCTGTACACCTGGGCCGGGGGCTCAGTTTCGGCCGATGTACAGTACAAGAACATTTATGCCACCGACGTCTCCCAGGGCGCATTTTCCAACAATGTATGGCAGGGGAATGTGCGCCTCCAAAGCGCCCCTGCGAATGCCTTCCAGTACAGTTTCGGTACCCGCGTGAACTATATTTCAGTTGCCGGATTCGATGAATTCCATAACGTGACTAACGGCTCCGTGGGGCTTCATATCGGCAATCACAGGTTCATTTTAGGCCTCTCCGAGGAAACCGTAGTTCAGCCGGACGGTTATGTTGGAAGCGTCGGCATCCTGCCCACTTATCTGCTGAATGTTGGCGATTTCAGCATGAGGCTTGGTATCAAGGGATCGTTTCTGTTCAGATCGGCCGATGATTTCTGCCCTCAGTCCTCCGGTTATGTCTTCCCTAATGTGGACATCAGTTACAATGTTATTCCGGATTGTATGGCCTTGTTTGCCTTTGCGACGGGCGGGGACAATATCATTTCTTACGATAAGTTGCTCACGGAGAATCCGTTCATGCGCGGTTTCCAGTGGCATACGGACAATATGGTTACCAGGGTGAATGCCGGAATAGGCATGCGCGGCAACGTCTGGGAAAGTTTCCATTACGACCTTAAGATCGGCTACAGTTGGAACGATAACGCCTGGACCTGGGGTATGACCTCGGCCCAGGAGCCCATGATGGGTTATGCCAGCCCGCTGCACACTGTCTATGGCCTTCTGGACGCCGGCTGGAAGAACGAGAATCTGGATATAGGAGTTAACGTTTATTACGGTTACACGCCAATTCCGGACCTCAAAGGCCAGATCCTTTTTGCTCCCGCGCCTCTTAAGGCAAGCGCCTACGCATTCTACAACTGGGGCGGCCGCATAAAGGCCGGTATTACCGCTCAGGGCCGTTCGGATATGCCGGGTCCTGTGGTGCTGCCCGGATATGTGGATCTTGGAGTGGAAGCAAAGCTTCAAATGACACGCACTTTGGGCCTGTGGATCAAGGGTGGAAATCTGCTTAACCAAACCATCCAGTACGTGCCTTTCTACGCGGAAAAAGGTATCTACTTTACGGTTGGCGCAACGCTCACCCTGTAAGGGTAAAAAATAGTTGCAAAAACAGCCCTCTATCGAAGATAGGGGGCTTGTTTTTTTGTGTAAAAATGTGTATCTTTGTTTGTTTTAGAATGTAACTGAAAAATTAAGTAAAAAGATAATGTTAGAAGAGCAGATGAAACAGGCCGAAGAGCAGTATTCGGCAAACAGTATCCAGGTCTTGGAAGGCCTGGAGGCCGTTCGCAAGCGTCCTTCCATGTATATCGGCGATATCGGAGAGCGCGGTCTTCATCACCTTGTCTATGAGGTTGTGGACAACTGTATAGACGAAGCCATGGCAGGCTTCTGCGACGGCGTCGATGTTCAAATACTGGAAGACAATTCCATCCGCGTACAGGACAACGGTCGTGGTATTCCTACGGGCATGCATGAGAAATAGCACCGCAGCGCCCTGGAGGTGGTTCTCACCGTCCTTCACGCCGGCGGTAAGTTCGATAAAAACAGCTATAAGGTTTCCGGCGGTCTGCACGGTGTGGGCGTATCCTGCGTGAACGCGCTTAGTGACCTTCTTGTCGCAGAGGTTCACCGTGAAGGCAAAGTCTTTGTCCAGAAGTATTCCAAGGGCAAACCTATTACTCCCGTGGAG
This sequence comes from Bacteroidales bacterium, assembly GCA_017962065.1. Taxonomy (GTDB): domain Bacteria; phylum Bacteroidota; class Bacteroidia; order Bacteroidales; family UBA932; genus Cryptobacteroides. The sequence continues at coordinate 1,112 of JAGCWB010000091.1, read as the reverse complement.
GTTGTTGGCACTGCCACCGATACCGGTACCACAATCACCTTCCATCCGGATGCAACAATCTTCACCCAGACCATCGTTTATAAATACGACACCCTGGCTAACCGTCTCCGTGAGCTGGCATACCTTAACAGGGGTATCCGTATCACCCTCACGGACAAGCGTGAAAAAGTGGAGCAGTTCATCACCGCAGAGGATGGTGAGCGCAAAGCCACCGGCATAATGGCCTATCGCACGGATACTTTCTATTCGGAGTCCGGTCTTAAGGAATTCATCGATTATCTGGATGCAGGCGCACCTAAGCTTATTCCGGAGCCCATAACCGTTAATTCAGACAAGGTTATTCCCATTGATATTGCCTTGCAGTACAATACCGGCTTCAGTGAGCGCATCTACTCTTATGTGAACAACATTCACACAATCGAAGGTGGTACCCACCTCCAGGGTTTCAAGATGGGCCTTTCCCGTTCCCTGAAGAATTATGCCGAGAAAAATAACTTACTGGCCAAGTTCAAAGGTGACCTCAGCCCGGAAGACTTCCGCGAAGGCCTTACCGCCATCATTTCGGTAAAGGTGGCCGAGCCTCAGTTCGAAGGCCAGACCAAAACCAAGCTTGGCAACCCGGAGGCTACATCGGCCGTATCTCAGGCCACAGCCGCCGCTATGGACCAGTATCTGGAGGAGCATCCCAAGGAGGCTAAAACAATTGTAGAGAAAATAGTCCTGGCAGCTACTGCACGTGCTGCAGCCCGCAAAGCCCGTGAAATGGTTCAGCGCAAGAGCCCCATGGGCGGCGCAGGTCTTCCCGGCAAACGGGCCGACTGCTCGGATCACGATCCCGAGAAATGCGAACTCTTCCTTGTAGAGGGAGACTCCGCAGGTGGTACCGCAAAACAGGGCCGAGACCGCCGCATCCAGGCCATCCTGCCGCTGCGCGGTAAGATCCTGAACGTGGAAAAAGCCGCCCAGGACCGCGCCTTCGAAAGCCAGGAAGTGCGCAACATTTATACAGCCCTTGGAGTTACAGTGGCCCAGGAAGACGAATACGGAGAAAAGCACATCGATCTTTCCAAGGTCCGTTATCACAAGGTAATCATCATGACGGATGCCGATGT
>JAGCWB010000090.1 GCA_017962065.1 Bacteroidales bacterium | reverse complement strand
CCATAAGTAAAATGGCAGTTATTCTTTTCATTGGAAACCGTTTTAAATGTTACTGTCTATGTTGCCGTCAAACTCCGGATCCATCTCTATGCCCGAAGCGGTGTGCCCGGAAAGATAGTCCCCCTGAAGGGATATACGCTGGGGGCGTGACAGATACAGATTGACGGCCGCAGTATGGAGAATGGTGCCGTCGGCGGCCATTACCTCCAATATTACGGGCACGTGCGAGAACGCGCGGGAAAGCAAAACGTAGTCGAAACCAAGCAAGACATTGCCGCTTTCCAGCACTTTAGCCTTTGAATAGAAGCTGAGTCCGGAAACGGCATCCGTAGGCTCGTCAAAGAACATTCCGAAGGCCGTAGGGTAAAACTGCGTATAAGTAAAGCGGAAACGATAAAGGGATATATCGGTGTCGCCGAATTCGGCCGCGTCGGTGGCCACCACTTCCCAGCGGGCCATCGGCATAATCATGTTAACCTGGACCGCTACGGTAGCGGCCGATGCAACTAATTCGGCATCTCCCCTGTATGCCTGAACATACTCGTCACAGCCATTGTATTCGCCAGTCAAGGGAATGCTGCGGAAATCGCTTACATCCCAGCGCGGGCTTCCGTCTTCCGGGGCACAATCCGACCATACCGACACGCGGTATTTCCCCACCGGGAGGGAGAATGAAATTTCCGGATCCTTTCCGAATACTGTTTTTTCCGCTACCGGAGATGCGTTGGACAAAGTTCCGTCGTCGTTGTAGCGAAAGACTCTGACGGTATTGCGTATCTGGCCGTCCGGGATTGACGGGAATGCTGTAGGGTCACTGGTATAGCGAAGCTGCACGCTGGCAGTTACCGTATCGTCATATGCTTTGGAACCCGAGCACGACAAGGTGCAGATCAAAGATCCAAGAAGCACAAATAGGAGTAAGCTCTGTTTCAGTGTCATTGTTCAGTGATTAGCCGACGCAAATGTACAGAGACTATTCCTTAACAAGGTGCACAAAAAAACCTATTAAGTGGATTTTTGAACGGAACTTGGAGCCTCATTGAATTCCTTGGTAAAACAACGAGTGAAGTATTTGGGATCGTTGAAGCCCACCTCATAGGCAATCTCCGACACAGTGAGGGTACTTCCACTCTCAAGCATTTCTCGGGCAACCGCAAGCCTGTAAGTACGTATGAGCTGACCTATGGACTGGCCGAACGATTCCTGCAGTTTGTTATTCAGCAGGGTCTTGCTTGTTGCCATGGCACGGCAGAACATATTGACGTCCAGGCCGGGGTCCTTGTATAGTCTGCGCAGGGAATCAAGCACTTTCTCACGGAAAATGTCGTCCTTACGCTCCGTTTCCGAACGGCGTTCGGGCGCGAACAGCAGTTTGCGCGACGCAAGTTCCTCATTCTTGTGCGTGAGTATCTGATTCTGGCGGCGAAGTTCCTCGGCATTGTGCTCTACCAGCTTCTTCTGAGCCTGTATTTCCCTGGTTCGCTCATCAACAAGAGCCTCAAGCACCTCCTGCCGGCGTTTCAAGTAGCGGGTTCGCCAAATAATAACCATCCACCCGGTCAAAACGATTATAAGAATGACAAGATTATAGAACCACCACGTATGATAAAAATAAGGACGAACCAGTACCGGGAGCGCAAGTGTCCCGGAAACAACCCTGTATGAGTCTAGAGCGCGCACCCTGAATACATATTTTCCACCACCAAGAGACGAGTATGTAACGCTGCCGGCGCCTTCCGGCAGTGTTTGCCAGTTCTTTTCCAACCCGTCCAGACGATACTGGTATCGTACACGCGGGCCTGCACCCAGTGAAGAAAAACGGAATTGTACAGATCTGTTTCTTTCATGCAGGGAAAGTTCCCCAAGGGAAGGATTGCGATACTCGGTCCCGTCCACCGACACACAGGTGAACATAAGCGGCCTTGACAGTGACGCCTCGCTGAAACGGGATGGATCAAGTTCCGACAATCCTTCGGCATGGCCGAAATAAAGAATTCCGTCCCTGCCATGGCATGCATCGTTCCAGTAGAAACGGTCACTGTACAGGCCGTCGCGCACGAAAAACGACTCCAGCATACCGCTGCGGGGATCAATCCTGTTAAGGCCGTGCTCTGTACTTACCCACACATGACCGCCTTCATCCACGCATATACCGCGCACGCTGTTATTGGAAAGGCCGTCGGCCCAACTTGTAACGCTTGTTACAAAGCCGCTATCGGAATCGGCCACAGCCTTATACAGTCCGCTTCCTGTGCTTCCAAGGTATATGCTACCATCCGGCGCACCGGCTATGCAGCTTATTTTTTCATCCGGAAGAAGATGCCAGTACTGGAAGCGGCCATCCTCTCCCCTGCTGTTCAGGTCAAAGACAAAAGCTCCCCTGAGGCCGCCAACCCACAGGCGTCCGTCAACGTCCATATACGAGCCGATGCAGCCATCGGCCGACTCATCCACGGCAGGGAAGCACTCGCAGCTCTGAATGTCATATACGAAAATGCCATGGTTGGAGCCTATCCAAAGCACATTGTTGCGCACGTCGTATTCCAGCATACCTATATACTCCGTCAGGCTTCCTCCGGCAGGAAGGTGAGCAAGAACCTTGTATGGAGGCGTGGCCGACAATACATCTATACCCGCGCCCCACGTACCTATATACATTATATTGCCAGGGCCCGGCCTGATTGCGCTAACGCTGTTGTGGGCAAGGCCGTCTTTCTCACGGGTGAGGTGAGAGAAATAATCGGAGCCGCTTTCACGTATACTGAGTCCGCCTTCCACAGTACCAACCCACAGCCGTCCTTCGGCATCTTCCCATACGGCGTTAACGGCACCCGGAGCCAGCGAAAGGGGATCTTCCGCCCTGTGAACATAATCACGTATGGATAGCCTTTTCGGAGAGAGAATCACAAGGCCCTGGTTTTCGGTTGCTACACATATACTCTCTATATCGGTCTTTATGCAATTCACCACGAAAGTGCCAATACGGTCAAAATCGTCCGAAATAGGATTATATGCATTAATGCCGTGCAGGGTGGATGCCAGCAGTTGTCCGTCCTGCGTCAAAGCAAGGGATGTGACGAAGTTCTGCGTGAGCGAACAGGGATTATCGGCCATGCTGGAATAGAACTTCCACTCGCCGGTTGTCCTGTACAGCTGGTAAAGCCCATATTCCGTTGAAATCCATACTCTGGGGCCAACTGATAGGAAGTCGGACACATAGGATGACTCCCCCAATACGGGTGTTCCGGCTATAGGCCTGGCCTCCAGGCTTCCCTCCGTGCCCTTGATAATCTTGTTAAGTCTGCCATAAAGTGACACCCATACAGAACCATCCCCATCCACGTCCTTGAACACCACATTCTCCGGTAACAAGGCAGGGTGAGTAAAAGAAAGAGTGTCCGAAATTCCACCATCCCGGTCAAAAAGAATGCAGTAAATGGTGTTTTGGAATTTTGTCCAAATATTCCCAAGGGAATCGAGCGTAACATATGAACACAGCGTGGAACCTTCCCGGCAAAAATCCGGCAGTTGGATCTGCGCAGCGGTTAGGTCCTCAAGGTTAATGATGTCCAGGCCCCCTTCTGACCCTATCCATAAGCGTCCGAACTTATCCTCTACTGCGTTTCGGGCAAAGTTGTTCTTGATGGGCGTTTTGGACGATTTGTCAAAAACAAGCAATTCGCTACCGTCGTAGCGGCATACGCCTCCGCCTGAAGTTATTATCCACAGGAAGCCGTAATGGTCTTTTAGAACATCATCCACATAATTACATGGAAGTCCGTCTTCCAAATTAAAACGAAAAACCGTATATTTGTCTTCCAGGCGTGCCTGAGAGGCTGCCGGCAGCGCAAATAATAGCCACATAATTAGTGCGGGCAAGATTTTTTTTACACTTGTATTGTTCATTTGTCCACCTTTTACTAAGCAAAAGTAGCTATTTTTGAGCATATAAAAAACTGATAACCATTTTTATGCGAAAAATTGTACTTAGCATTGCCGCTACATTTTTGGCCACAGCCGCCCTTGCACAGCAAATTCACACGCTGGACGTTAATCTGAAAAAGGTGGGAGCCCCCATACAGGAAACCATGTATGGCATCTTCTTCGAAGACATAAACTATGCAGCAGATGGCGGCCTTTACGCAGAACTTGTAAAGAACCGCTCCTTCGAATTCCCATGCGACGCCCTTCAGGGCTGGAAAGCTTTTGGGAACGTGGAAGTTCGCAGCGACGGCCCCTTCCCGCGCAATCCTCATTACGTACGTCTCTCAGATCCCGGCCACCCGCACAAATGGACAGGCCTGGACAACGAAGGCTTCTTTGGCATTGGAGTAAAATCCGGCCAGACATACCGTTTCAGCGTTTGGGCACGCGTTCCGGACGGCGGCAAAAGCACAATCCGTGTAGAGCTTGTGAACACCGCCTCAATGGACGAGAATCATTTCCTGTGCCAGGAAACCTTGGATATTGCAGGTTCAGAATGGAAAAAGTATCAGCTGGAACTCATACCGGACAACACCCTGGACAAAGCCGCACTTCGCATTTTCCTTACCGGAAACCGCACTACGGTGGACCTGGAACACATTTCCCTGTTCCCAGCCGATACCTGGATGGGCCACGAGAACGGCCTCCGCAAAGACCTTGCACAAGCTTTGGCCGACCTTAAGCCGGGAGTGTTCCGCTTCCCCGGCGGCTGCATAGTGGAAGGCACCGACATTGCCACCCGCTACAACTGGAAAAACTCCGTAGGCCCCGTTGAAAACCGCACGCTCAACGAAAACCGCTGGGAATACACCTTCCCTCACCGTGTCTATCCGGACTATTACCAGAGTTACGGCCTTGGCTTCTACGAATTCTTCCTCCTGAGCGAGGAAATTGGCGCCGCTCCCCTACCCATCCTAAGTTGCGGCCTGGCCTGCCAGTTCCAGAACGAGGATTCCCAGGCCCACTGCCCGGTGGATCAGCTCGAGCCCTTCATCCAGGACGCCCTGGACCTTATTGAGTTCGCAAACGGGGACGTAAACACCACCTGGGGCAAATTAAGGGCCGATATGGGCCATCCCGCGCCCTTCGGCCTCAAATTCATCGGCATAGGAAACGAGCAGTGGGACAGCCTCTATCCGGAGCACCTGGAGCCTTTTGTAAAGGCCATCCGCGCCGCCCATCCGGAAATCAAGATCGTGGGCAGCAGCGGCCCGGACTCGGAAGGAAAGCAGTTTGACTACCTGTGGCCCCAGATGACCAAACTTGGCGCCGACCTTGTTGACGAGCACTTTTATCGGCCTTACGAATGGTTCCTGTCCCAGGGAGCCCGCTACGACAATTATAACCGCAAAGGCCCTAAGGTTTTTGCCGGAGAATATGCCTGCCATGCCAAGGGAAAGAAATGGAACCACTTCTATGCATCCCTGCTGGAAGCGGCATTCATGACAGGTATCGAAAGAAATGCCGATGTGGTTCACATGGCAACTTACGCTCCCCTCTTTGCCCACGTGGAAGGCTGGCAGTGGAGGCCGGACCTTATCTGGTACGACAATCTGCGCAGTTTCCGCACCGCCAGCTGGTACGTACAGCAGCTTTATGGGCAGTATCGCGGTTCAAACTGCCTCTCCCTCACCATGGACGGCAAGAATGTAACCGGAGACGAGGACCAGGACGGCCTGTTTGCCAGCGCCGTGCTGGACGGGGACAAGATTTACGTGAAGGTAGTTAATACGGAGGCATCTCCAGCATCTATAGCATTGAATTTCACCGGATTAAAGAAAGTACAGACAGTTAAGGCCGTGGAAGGCGTCCGCCTTACTTCTTCCAGCCTTTATCAGGATAACAGCCTTGACCATCCGGACCGTATAGCCCCTGCCGCTTTTAGTTTCAAGGGAGAAGGTAAATGCATACAGGCCGATGTCCCCGCCTATTCCTTCTCCATCTTCGTATTGGAAAAATAGCATCTAAAACTATATGAAAAAGATTGTCTTCACACTTTGCGCCGCAGCCATGGTACTGGCTGCCTGCGCACCTAAAGAGGCCGAACCCGGCATGTACAAGCTGACCAACGAAAACGGCATGGAAGTCACCATCACCAATTTCGGCGGCCGCGTAACGTCAATTCTAGTTCCCGACAAGGAAGGCGTCCTAAGGGACGTTGTCCTAGGTTTCGACACTCCTCAGGAGTACTATCCGGAGAACAACCAGACCGACTTTGGCGCCTCTATCGGCCGATATGCAAACCGCATCAATCAGGGCCGTATCACTATTGACGGCAAAGAGTATCAGCTCCCTCAGAACAACTTTGGCCATTGCCTGCACGGCGGTCCAACCGGATGGCAGTACCAGTTATATAAGGTAGTTGAGGCCGATACACATCACATCAAGCTCCTGATGGAATCCCCGGACGGCGACAACAACTTCCCCGGCAACGTGAAGGCCTATGTTACCTACACCCTTACCCCGGATAACGCCTTGGATATCAAGTATTCGGCAACTACAGACGCTCCAACGGTGATTAACATGACCAACCACTCGTACTTCAACCTTTCCGGAGACCCTGCCAATCATCCTGTCACCGAAGACATCCTCTACATCAATGCGTCCAACTTCACCCCGGTTGACGACACCTTCATGACAACCGGCGAAATTGCCCCCGTGGAAGGCACGCCTTTCGATTTCAGGGAGCCCAAGCTCATCGGCCAGGACATTGATGCCGATGACCAGCAAATCCGCAACGGCAACGGTTACGACCACAACTGGTGCCTGGATACCGCCGGTGACGACACTGTGGTGGCTTGCGAACTTTACTGCCCGGAAAGCGGCATTGACCTTAAAGTCTATACCGACGAACCCGGCATTCAGATTTATACCGGCAACTTCCTGGACGGCACCGTTACGGGTAAAGGCGGCGTTGTTTATAACCAGCGTCACGCCATTTGCCTTGAAAGCCAGCACTACCCGGACTCCCCCAACAAAGCCGACTGGCCCTCCGTTGTGCTCCGTCCAGGCGAAACCTATCACAGCCACTGCGTTTTTGCTTTTAGCGTAAAATAGTTATCTGTGTATAATCTACATAATTTCGATATGGCTAAGACTAACGAAGAACTGAAACAAATTGCCACTCAAGTGCGAAGGGACATCCTCCGCATGGTGTGCAAGGCCAATTCAGGCCATCCGGGCGGATCAATGTCCTCCACGGACATTATGACCACGCTTTATTTCAACGAAATGAAGCAGGATCCCGCCACTTGGACGCGAGACGGCAAAGGCCAGGATATGTTCATCCTGAGCGCAGGTCACATGACTCCCGTTTATTATTCCATCCTCTCCCGTGCAGGATACTTCCCTACAAGTGAACTGGCAACCTTCCGCCAGATGGGTACACGCCTTCAGGGCCACCCTTCAATCCGCAAGGGCCTTCCGGGCGTATTCCAGGCTTCCGGCTCCCTGGGCCAGGGCCTCAGCGCCGCCGCAGGCATCGCAAAGGGCAAGAAACTGGACAAGGACGATAACTTCGTTTACTGCCTCTGCGGAGACGGTGAAAGCGAAGAAGGCCAGATTTGGGAAGCCGGCATGTTCGCCGTATTCCACAAGCTGGACAACCTCATTGCCATGACCGACTGGAACGGCAAGCAGATTGACGGCCCGGTAGAAGAAGTAGCCGGCGAAGGCGACCTTGCCGCCAAATGGGAAGCCTGGGGCTGGAACGTAATTGTGGCCGATGGTCACGACTTCGACTCAATCAAGCAGGCTTTCGCCCTTGCAAAAGCAGGCAAAGGCAGCGGAAAACCCTCTATGATCCTGTTCAAGACGGAAATGGGTCACGGCGTGGACTTCATGGCCGGAACCCACAAGTGGCACGGCAGCGTTCCCAAGCCGGAACAGCTTGAAGAAGCCCTGAAACAGTTAGGTGAAACCCCTCTTGGAGACTTTTAACCCGTCATCCCCGACTTGATCGGGGATCTCAAAAAAAGAAAAGCACATGAAAAAATATACAGATACAGGCAAGAAAGACACCCGCAGCGGTTTTGGCGTAGGTCTTCTTAAGGCCGGGCAGGCCGATCCCAGAGTGGTGGCCCTCACCGAAGACCTTAAAGGCTCACTCAAGATGGACGCCTTTGCAGCGGAATTCCCTGAGCGTTTCATCCAGTGCGGCATTGCCGAGGCCAACATGGTAGGCGCAGCCGCCGGCCTTGCAATCACCGGCAAGATTCCTTTCATCGGCTCGTTTGCCGAGTTTGTAACCGGCCGCGTCTATGACCAGATCCGTCAGGAAGTTTCCTATGGCAATACCAATGTGAAGATTGCTTCCTCGCACGCCGGCATTACCCTTGGCGAGGACGGTGCAACCCACCAGACCATGGAAGACCTGGCCCTTATGCGCGCCCTTCCCGGCATGGTGGTCCTGAACCCCTGCGACTTTAACCAGACAGTGCAGGCAACAATTGCCGCAGCCAAATACGAAGGTCCCGTTTACCTCCGTTTCGGCCGTCCCTCCGTTCCCAACTTCACCCCTGCCGACGAAGAATTCGTAATCGGCAAGGCCATTGTGATGAACGAAGGCACCGACGTTACCCTCATTGCCACCGGCCACACCGTGTGGGAGAGCCTCCTT
>JAGCWB010000089.1 GCA_017962065.1 Bacteroidales bacterium | reverse complement strand
TTTCGACGCCCTCCAGTCCCCCGCCACCACCTATTGGGTGCAGGTGCTGCTGTGCCTGGCGGCGGTGGTGCTCACCGCCATCGGCATCCGCCTGGAAGTGGTGGGCCAGGGATGGATACTCCCGGCCGATAATATCTTGATAAAGGGTGTTCATTCGTGGTGGCCTCCTATCTGTTTGTTGCGGTCTCGGGTGGTGGCGCCTTCCTCGAAATTCATGCCTTTGAGGATGGCATTCTTGCCGAATTTTCGCCGGATTTCAAGAATAACTTCCTGCTGTTTTCTCTCCTTTTCGGTATCCTGAAGATTGTCAAAAAGACTCATTTGCCGGGCCTGAACATCCTCTTCCTTCATCACTTGAGATGCTATTACGTAAACTCTTCTTACAGAAAGTGTTTTGTCAACGATTTTATCGAAGAGTTCAAGCATGTTGCGCATGATGATAGAGGTGGATGAAGTGGGGTACGGAAGGTTCACGCTGCCGTGTGCCGGCTTTGGTGTCGGGCGCCCATACCAGTCCTTGACCATAGGCCCCTTTACCTGCCCTGCTTCATAGCCGATGTGCAGCACCATCTGGCTTGTCACCAACCTTTTTTCCACAAGGTCCAGGCTTAGCAAATCTGTCATCTCCCTTACTATCAGCCTGGCTTTCTCAAAGGGGTAAGGTGCCGTGAGAACCTGCCCGCTGGAGAGACTGCTGGCGGTGGGACGGTACGCCTTGATATCGGCCATTGTGCATGGCTCCCATCCCCAGGCGTGGTCGATGAGAAGTTCGGCATTCACCCCGAAGAGTTTGTATAGCACTTCTTCGTTCCTAAGTGACATGCGCGCAACATCTCCCAGAGTGTACATCCCGGCCGATTCAAGCCTTCTCACAGTGCCATGGCCTATGCGCCAAAAGTCCGTCAGAGGGCGGTGGGTCCAATATTTTTCACGGTAACTGCGCTCCGATAGTTCGGCTATTCTTACCCCGTCTTTATCGGCCGGAGAGTGCTTGGCTTCAATGTCCATCGCCACCTTTGCAAGGTAAAGGTTTGGAGCTATTCCGGCGGTTGCGGTGACGCCTGTCTCTTTAAGCACGTCCTGAATCAGACGCCTGGCAAAGTCGTGGGCTGACACGCTGTACATTCTAAGGTACTCGGTGGCGTCTATGAACACCTCGTCAATTGAGTACACGTGAATGTCTTCCGGAGCAACCAGGCGCAGATACACGCTGTACACTTTCCCGCTCACTTCCAGATATTTAGCCATTTGCGGAGGGGCAGTTATGTAGTCCAGTTCCAGGCGCGGATTTTCCCTTTTGAGACGGGCAATCTGCTGGTTTACCTCAAATAGCCTTGGCCTGCCAGGAATACCGTACGCCTTGAGTGCCGGCGATACCGCCAGGCAAATGGTCTTGTCCGTGCGCGAAGCATCGGCCACAACCAGCCTGGCCTTGAGCGGATCAAGCCCCCGCTCCACGCACTCCACCGATGCGTAGAAGGACTTAAGGTCAATGGCTATGTAAGTACGCTGATTCACTAATGCAAAAATAACAATTTTTGTGGCGCTTGGAGTAACGGGGGTGGCATTTTCCCGAAAAAAACACTATCTTTGTGTTTTATGCGTGCATATATGTGCGCAGGCGTGTGTATGGACTTTACTCAGGCAAGGCAGGAAATAGAGAGACTGAAGGCTGTCCTTTGGGAGAACAGCCGGAAGTACTATGTGGACAACGCCCCCACTATGAGCGACTATGAGTACGACCAGCTCATGCACGCGCTGGAGGCGTTGGAAGCTGAGTATCCGGAACTTGCAACGCCGGACTCCCCCACCCGCCGCGTGGGATCGGACTTGGAGGAAGATACCCCAAGGGAGGGCCAGGGCTTTGCCAAGTACGAGCACAAGTATCCCATGCTGTCCCTGGCAAACACCTACTCCATCCAGGAAGTAGAAGAGTTTGCCAACAGTGCTTCCAGGAATCTGGAAAGCAGCTTTACCTACAGCTGTGAGTTAAAATTTGACGGAACCGCCATTTGCCTCACCTATAAAAACGGCAAGCTGTTCCGCGCCCTCACCCGTGGGGACGGAATTATGGGCGACGACGTAACGGAAAACGCCAGGCGCATAGCCAACATCCCTGAACATCTTAAGGGCACCGGCTGGCCGGAAGAATTCGAAATAAGGGGCGAGGTCCTTATGCCCTACGAATCCTTCGACCGCCTTAATCGTGAGCGCGAACTGGCAGAAGAGCCGCTCTTCGCCAATCCCCGCAACGCCGCAAGCGGTTCTCTCAAGCTTCAGGATCCGGAGGAGGTGGGAAGAAGAGGTCTTTTCTGCACCCTCTATCACATCCCCACCGGCCAGGTGGACTACCCTACCCACGACGCTGCCCTTAACGCTGCCAAAAGCTGGGGCCTCCCCGTCTCCGACGAGCGCCGCATATGCCACAATATCGGCGAAATAGAGGATTACATTTCCTACTGGGACAAAGCCCGCAAGCAGCTGCCTTTTGCCACGGACGGCATAGTGATAAAGATTAACGAGATGGCCTTCCAGCTGCAGTTGGGCTATACTGCAAAAAGCCCCCGCTGGGCCGTTGCGTACAAGTTCAAGGCCGAACAAGCCTGCACCCCCATTCTCTCGATTGACTACCAGGTGGGCCGCACTGGCGCAGTGACTCCGGTGGCAAATCTGGAAACTGTGTTCCTGAGCGGCACCATGGTTAAGCGCGCCACCCTTGTGAACGAAGACCAGATAAGAAGCCTGGACATTCACGAAGGAGACTGGGTATATGTGGAAAAAGGCGGAGAAATTATCCCCAAGATAACCGCCGTGGAACTTTCAAAACGCCAGCCAGACGCCAAGGAACCAATATTCCCCAAAGTATGCCCGGACTGCGGCACTCCCCTTGTGAAACCGGAAGGCGAGGCCCGATGGTTCTGCCCCAACGGCACAGGCTGCCCTACCCAGATTAAGGGCCGCATCCTGCATTTCCTGTCACGCAAAGCCATGAATATCCTGGCCGGTGAAGCCACCGTGGAGCAGCTTTATAACCTGAACCTGGTGCATTCCCCGGCCGATTTATATTCCCTAAAAGAGTACCAACTCCTGCAGCTTGAAGGCTGGAAGCAGAAGAGTGCCCGCCGCTTCCTGCAAAGCCTGGCCGACTCCCGCAAGGTCCCCTTCGAGAGGGTTCTCTTCGCCATCGGCATACGTTATGTGGGCGAAACAACCGCCCGTGACATTGCCCGCCATTTCGGCAGCATAGAAGCAATAAAAACCGCCTCCAGGGAAGATCTCCTTGAAGTGGCCGATGTGGGCGAAGTGATTGCCGACAGCATACTGGCCTTCTTCGCCTCCCCCGCCAACCTTTTGGAAATATGCCGCCTTCAGGAAGCCGGACTCCAGTTCGAGATCGGCGCCTCAAACAAGCAGCTCTCCAACGCCCTTGAAGGAAAGACCATAGTGATAAGCGGCAACTTCTCCATCTCAAGGGACGACATGAAAGCCCTGATAGAGGCCCACGGAGGCAAGAACAGCGGCTCCGTGAGCGGCAAGACCAGCTATCTGTTGGCCGGCACCAAACCCGGTCCGGAAAAGGTGAAAAAGGCCACCGACCTTGGCATAGAAATCATCGACGAAGCCACCCTCCGCCAGATGATTGGTAGCCAATCGGAGACAGGTGATGGCCTTCCCGGAGCATCGGCCTTATTATTCGCGGAGGGAATGCCATTACCTGGCTCCGATGCTACGGATAGCATGTTACCTCCGGCTGGAGAATTATTTGAACCAACGTTGTTTTAGCAGAAGAAGATATGAGTTTTTCAGAGTTTACCGAAAAGGATTACGAGGTAATTGCCCAGGCGTATGAACAACTGCGTCTGAGTGCCGAAAAACGCTGCGCCAACGCCGCCGAGATGGAGGTCGTGCGCCGCGCCTTCGACTTTGCGAACGATGCCCACAGGAATGTACGCCGCCGCAGCGGAGAGCCTTACATGCTCCATCCCATAGCGGTGGCCCAGATTGTTGTGGACGATATCGGCCTTGGATATAAATCCATATCGGCCGCCCTTCTGCACGACGTGGTGGAAGACACGGACTATACCGTGGAAGACATCCGTGAGCACTTCGGGGCTAAGATTGCCACCCTGGTGGACGGCCTTACCAAAATCAAGACTGTTTTAGACAACGAGCAGAAGTCGCACGGAGACCTGTCCCAGCAAAGCATGCAGGCCGAGAATTTCAAGCGCATCCTCCTTACCATGAACGACGACGTAAGGGTGGTCCTGATAAAGTTGGCCGACCGTCTGCACAACTGCCGCACCATAGAGCACATGCCGGAGCACAAGCGGGACAAGATCCTTAGCGAAACCATGTTCATCTTCATTCCGCTTGCCCACAGGCTGGGTCTGTACAGCATAAAAAGCGAACTGGAGAACATCTGGCTGCGTTACAAGGAACCGGGGGCATACGAGGAGATCAAGGAAAAGATCCGTCGCAACACTCAGGAAAAAGGAGCCGAAATGGCCGAATTCGTCAAACCCATTGACGAGGCTCTCACCAAGGCCGGATTCAAGTTCGAGATAAAAAAGCGAGTAAAGACCCCCTACTCCGTCTGGCACAAGATGGAGGAGAAGCAGATCACCTTCGAGGAAGTCTATGACCTTTACGCCATCAGGATTATCTTCGATGCCGAGCAGAACAGTTCGGAAAGCGAACGCGACCAGTGCTACCATATTTTCTCCATCATAACAGGCATTTACCGTTATATGCCGGAACGCCTTAGGGACTGGGTAAAACATCCGAAGTCAAATGGTTACGAGGCCTTGCACTGCACCCTGCTAAGCAATTCCGGCGTATGGGTGGAGGTGCAGATACGCACCCGCCGCATGGACGACATCGCAGAAAAAGGCATTGCAGCCCAC
>JAGCWB010000088.1 GCA_017962065.1 Bacteroidales bacterium | reverse complement strand
TTAGGGAAATAGATGTTAACCTTTCATCGGCCTCAAGCCGATACAAGAAGGTGACTTTCTTCTACGACCAGAGTTACCGTATTCCCTTCGAGTTCATTGAAAAACTGAAGCACAGGGGAGACACCACCTGGGTGCCGCCGGATACCATTAATACAAACCAGACCACCGGCTTCATAGGTACGGCAACGGAGTTCACCAGATACACCAAAAAGTACGTTGACAACACGAATGCCGCGCTAAGCGAGTTCTATAACGGCGTATTCAATATCAATCCGTCAAAGAGCGCGGACTCGCTGCGCACCATGCGCCTGGATAACCGCATCTTCGTGCGCCTGCAGCCCTGGAAGGAAGACGCTATTGTGTCAAAGATAGAAGGCGGTATTGGCGACAGGCTGCAACACTTCTACCTCCAGACTCCGGACGAGGCACTGTACAAGCCCACAAATCACGTCTGGAACACCTTGTACGCCTATGCCGGCGTGGAAGGCCGATTAAGCCGATACCTTGCCTGGGATGCCACCGGCATGTATAATTTCGCTGGCAAGGAGGTGAACGACTTCTCCATTGATGCTAACGCCAGGCTTAACGTTTTCCCTTTCCGCAGGCAGCCCAACAGTCCCATTTCCTTAACGGCAAGTTTCCATACCAGCCTTAAGGAACCGGATTTTTACCAGCAGCATTTTTACACCAACCACTACAAGTGGGAGAATAATTTTACCAAGATTTCCACAACCAAGATAAGCGCAACGCTGGACATTCCCAAGTGGAAGCTTAAGGCAGAGGCCGGCTATGCGCTTCTTGCCGGGCAAATCTATTACGATACCCTTGGCGTAGTTCGTCAGCACGCCCCGGCCATGAGCGTCATTTCCGCAGCCCTTAGAAAGGACTTTGTCTTTGGCCCGGTGCATCTGGAAAACTCGGCCCTGCTGCAGTTCTCTTCTAATAAGGAAGTGGTTCCGCTGCCGCTACTTGCCCTTAACTTGAGATGGTATATACAGTTCATAATAATTGATCCAAGCGTACTTAAGCTGCAGTTAGGCGCCAATGTGCGTTACACCACCGAGTGGTATCTGCCCGGATACAATCCTGTGGCGGGCGTATTCACAACGCAGAACAAGATAGTTTACGGCAACTGTCCAATAGCCGATATCTTTGTGAACTGCCAGTGGAAGAAGTGCTGTATATTCTTTAAATTCGAGAACATCGGCAACGGCTGGCCCATGGACCGTCACGACTACTTTACGGCCGACCGCTACATCCAGACACCCCGTATGTTCAAACTTGGCGTATCCTGGCCGTTCTATCCTCGCCTTGGTTCGCAGAAGACATTGTCGGAGCGCGCCGGTTCCGGTGGCACAGGTATGGGCGGCGGTGGCCTGGGAGGCCTCAAGAACGGTCTCAGCGGCCTGGGCAAATGATTTCAAAGCCCTTCATCTGCATCTGCCTTACCCTGGCTTTGCTCCTGATCCCCCTTCAGGGGCTTCACCATACTAATCCTGCAGAGGCCCATTTTCCTATAGTAAGGTCTCCCGAACCGCCCCTGAGCCAGTACGACGGCCTTATTCGTCAATGGGCCGATACCATAGGCTGGGACTGGCGAATTCTGGCATCGGTCATCTACCACGAGTCCCGTTTCACCAACGAAGCCCATTCCGGCAAAGGTGCAATGGGCTTGATGCAGATAAACAGCTCCAGATATACTCCAGAGCAGCTTTTGGATCCCTCAACCAATATCGGGATCGGCTCAAGATATCTTAGAAAACTGGAAAATACGTTTGAGGCGGCAACTCCGCTGGATTCGCTGCAATTTGCCCTGGCGGCCTTCAATTTGGGCGACGGAAAGCTTCGCAGGTTAAGGGCCGATGCTGCCGCCAATGGCCTTGACCCCAAAAGCTGGGCCGATGTTTCAAGCATGCTGCCAAGGGGGCATCATACCGTTTCTTATGTGAAAAAGGTGCTTTCCAGCTACGACGACTACAGACGGAAATATCCGCGTTAGTCGCTCTCCCTGGCCTTTTGATACAGCTCCCAGGAATTGAATAGATTCTGCCAGATGGCATACAGACCGCCTGCCACGGAGGTTACGGGCGTCATGTAATTGTATCCAAGCCAAATCAGGAAGCCGGTGTTTTTCTGACCCAGCGCCTGGCCGGCGGTAAGACTTTCTATCTTGCCGTGGCCCATCTTCCGGCCAGCAAAGAACTGGAAGAAGCAGCAAAAAACCGAAATCAGCACTATACCGCCAATGGCCCAAAGGCCCAAACCGCTCAGCATAAGGGCGCGGGTGGCCAGAACCATTGCAAGGGTGAGTCCCACGCCCCAAACATAGAATGAATTGCTGGCCCAGCGCATAAGGGCGCGCTGTAGCTTATGGGTAGTATAGCGAATGATCCATGCTACCAGGCCGGGAAGAATCAGCACGGGGAAAACCTTCCAGGCAATGTGACCTACATAGGCCCAGAAGCCCATTTGAGCGCTTGGATTCACTACCGGAATAACCAGCGGAATAAGGAAGGTGGCGGCAACGTTTATCATTACCACATAGCTCACCGTGGCTGCCAGATCACCGCCCAGACGGTCTGTGATAACGCCGGCGGCCGATGCCGTAGGACAGATAAAACATAGCATGGCGCATTCTACCAGCATGCGGGTATTTCCCGGCCGCATCACAAGTACTGCGGCGGCAAGAAGCAGGAACAGACCCGTCTGAAGAAGCAGGGCCCCAATATGCCATCGGCTAAGTTTTATATCGTGCGGCGAAATCTTTACGAACTGGAAGAAAAGCAGTATGGCAATAACCAGCCGCTGGCCTTCCGACACCACCGGATGCAGCCAAGGGCCCATACTGTGAAGCGCGGGCGTATAATGATAAATAAGGTAAAGGCTTATGCCCAGGACAATGGCGCAGGGCAGCATCCAGTCCCTTAAGAACCGGGCAGCCTTATTCATGCTTGGGAACAAGCGGGCCGAAGATCTTGTCCATCCACGGGTCCGTTATCTTCATGCAAATGCCGGTGAGGATGGCAAGAATTAGGGTACCTTCGCGTATTACCACAGTGACGCCGTTGCCGGTTAGATTGCCAAAACAAATCCATGCAAAAGCAGCCGTAAGGACAACCAGGGTAACGTCGAAGATGATTTTTACCGTGCCGAATGAGGTTTTTGTGACATTGCTCAGTACGGCGGTTGTCATGTCGCCTGCGAGTATCCATCCGTCTCCCAGAACTTCCAGCTTAATGCCGATGGCAGTGAGCACAACGGCGGCCAGACTAAGGAGAATCTGGACAACGTAGTTGGTTGAAGGCGAAGCAATGGCGTCAAAAAGCCAGATTGATGCATCGCACATGTAACCAAACACAAAGGCGGCTGGAATTTGCATAAGGTACCTTAGCTTGAAGTCCTTGCGCAGGATTACCACCTGTAGCAGGATGAAAAACAGGTGCATCATCCAGGTGAAGGTGCCAATTGTCATGCCCGTCCACTTAAGGTTGAGTATGGTGGGCGGGCACGACGGAGGCGCAATTCCCAGGTTGGATTTGATGGAAATGCCAACGCCAAGGGCAACCAGGATAAGTCCCAGAGTGGAAATGCCGTATCTTATGAGTATGTTCTTGGCTTTCATTTGGCCGGGAAGCTATTTCAGGAATTCGTGAGAACTTGTCATGGCGGCGGGGTCAAGGGCCTCGTCCAGTTTTTCCTTGGTCATAAGGCCGTGCTCCAGCACAAGGTCGTACACGCTGCGGCCGGTTTCAAGGGCTTCCTTGGCCACCTTGGTGGAGGCTTTATAGCCGATATAAGGGTTAAGGGCAGTGACAATGCCGATAGAGTTCTTGACCATGGCATAGCAATGATCGGCATTGACTGTAATGCCTTCGATGCACTTGGTGCGCAGGGTGTGCATTACGTTGGTGAGCCATGTCTGGCTTTCCAGGATGGATTCGGCAATAACCGGTTCCATGACATTAAGCTGCAGCTGGCCTGCCTCGGCGGCAAAAGCCACGGTGGTATCGTTGCCGATAACTTTGAAGCAAACCTGATTGGTGACTTCCGGGATGACGGGATTCACCTTGCCGGGCATGATGGATGAACCGGGGGCCATGGGAGGAAGATTGATCTCGTGCAGGCCGCAGCGGGGACCGGAGGCCATAAGGCGCAGGTCGTTGCAAATCTTGGAGAGCTTGATTGCCAAGCGTTTGAGGGCTGCCGAATAGCTTACATAAGCGCCGGTGTCCGGGGTTGCTTCCACAAGGTCAGGGGCTTTTTCGAAGGTGTCGCCGGAGAATTCGCTCATGCGTTTGGTACAAAGTTCGGCAAAGCCGGGAACGGCGTTTAGGCCCGTGCCAATGGCGGTACCGCCCATGTTGATTTCCTTAAGCAGAACAACGTTGCGCTCCAGGTTGGCAATTTCCTCTTCCAGGTTGTTGGCGAAGGCATTGAATTCCTGGCCGGAGGTCATGGGAACGGCGTCCTGCAGCTGTGTGCGGCCCATCTTGATAATGTCCTTGAACTCCTCACCTTTTGCGCGGAAAGCGGCTATGAGCTGCTTAAGGGCGTCTTCCAGATTCTTGTTCATGCGGACGAAGGTATAGCGGAAAGCGGTGGGATATGCGTCGTTGGTGCTTTGGGCGCAGTTTACATGGTCGTTAGGGGAGCAGAACTGGTATTCGCCCTTCTTGTGACCCATGATTTCCAGGGCGCGGTTGGCAATGACTTCATTGGCGTTCATGTTCACCGACGTGCCGGCGCCGCCCTGCATCATGTCCACGGGGAACTGATCCGAAAGTTTTCCGGCCACTATTTCCTTGCAGGCAGCAATTATTGCATTGGCAATGGTCTTGTCCAATACGCCAAGCTCTGCGTTTGCGCTGGCGGCGGCCATTTTCACGTATGCCATTGCGATTATGTACTCCGGATAATCGCACATGCGGGTGTTGGAAATCTTGTAATTATTAAGTGCACGCTGGGTTTGTACGCCGTAGTAGGCATCGAAGGGAACCTGAAGTTCGCCAAGGAGGTCGCTCTCGACCCTGAATTTGCTTTCTGCCATAATTAGTCTAAGTGTATATACAGGATTACAAAGATAATAAATTATTCGTACATTTGTGCCGTGAAAAACTATTTCCACATTACGTCACTTACCAGAAAACAGTTTCTGGACACCATGCTGGTGCTAATAACCGCAGAGCTGGCCGACAGTCTGTGCAGCATCATCGACGGAATTGTGGTAGGGCGTTACCTTGGAAGCGCGGCAATGGCCGCCCATGGTGTTGTAACGCCCATTTTTGTTATCCTGTGCATCTTCAGCTACATGCTCACCGTGGGCTTCCAGCAGCCATGTACCATGGCTATCGGCCGGGGAAGGATGGAGGAGGCAAGAGGCCTTTACACCATGGTGATGCTCATCACAATGGTACTGTCGCTTACAATTGCCATCTTTGGTACATTCTTCCCATACAGCCTGGCTTCTGTCCTTGGTACGAAAGCCGATGACGGAGAAATATACCACATGGCGGCCGATTACCTCAGGGCCGTGATACCCGGAACACCGGCCCTGCTGTTTTTCCTGGTGCTCATTCCAATCATCCAGATTGACGGCCAGTGGTCGCTGGTGCACATTGGCAGCGCTGTTATGGGTGTCTCGGACGTTGTTTTTGACATTCTCAACGTTAAGTACTTTGGCTGGGGAATGTGGGGGATATGAATGGCGACAACCGTTATCTATACTCTTGGCCTTTCGGTCCTTTTGATATATTTCTTTAGGAAAAACCGAATTTTCCACTTCAGTCTCAAGGATATGAAGGGGGTGAAAGGCAGCACCATATTCGAAATGGGCCTTCCCGCAGGCCTCAGGGTTTCTGCCAGGGCCCTTGCCGTGGTAATAATGAATTCCCTTGTACTTGGTGTTTTCGGTGCGGCTCCCATGGCTGCATTTGCAGTTCAGCGTAATTTGTCCTACCTGTTCTGGTCGGTGGGTGTGGGCGTTTCCGGCGCCGTCCTGCTATATTCGGGCGTAAGTTACGGGGAAAGGGACCGCGAAGGTCTTCAGGATGTAATACGGCTTGGCAAACGCAACTGTCTGGGACTTGTGAGTTTAATCGGGCTGGCGCTGTTCTTTACGGCACCTTTCATTGTCAGGCTTTACCTAAATGTGGCCGATCCAGCTTATTCCTTGGCGGTAATTGGGCTGCGATGGCTGGCGCTTTCCCTGCCGTTCAGCGCCTGGCTCAGGAGCCTTGGCTGCTATCTGCAGGGTATACGCAGAAATGTTTTGGCTACAGCAGTTTTCATTGGAGCCGAACTTGTTTTCCAGGTATTGTGCGCCTTTGTCATGGGCCGGATATGGGGAGTGCGAGGATTCTTTGCCTCCTTCCTCGTGAGCCAGCTTCTGCTTATTGGCATAGCCTATATTGTGATAATAATATGTCGCGACCGTAATTTCCGAGGTCTGGAGTCATGTCTCTTTGTGCCAACAGACTTTGGTGTTCCGCCCAAGGACCGGATGAGACGTACTGTAACTACTCCGGAAGAAGTTTGGGACATGTCGGCCCAGGCCATGCAGTTTGGTAAGGACAGGGGACTGAGTGATGAGAAAGCCTACATGGTGTCCATGTACATAGAGGAAATGGGCAACATCATCATGATTTACGGCTTCAACGACGGCAAGCCGCACAGGCTGGAGATACGCCTGTCAATCTATCACGGCCAGGTTATCATCCGTTTCCGTGACGACTGCCGGCGCTTTGACATAACTCAGAAAGCCAAGCACTGGGAAGAGGATCCGGATCACCCGGAAACAAGTATAGGCGTAAAAATGGTAATGCGCGCCTGCAAGAGCTTAAGTTACAACAACTCGCTCAACACCAATAACCTGATGGTGGTATTATAATCTAGAAGGTGTAGTAAACTCCCACGCCAAAATTGCTGGATTCCAGTCCAAAGGAAAGGTACTGATTGTAGGCGTCGTACTCCAGACGGCCCAGATACCCCATTACCGACCAGTGCTCTGTCATGGTTATACACAGTCCGGGGTTTATGTATGGTGTCCAGTGAAGGAAGGGCCCTTCCGCGTCTTGAAGCCTTCTGAGGATTTCTACTCCGCCTTCAATGTAAAAAGACAAAGGTCCCACTTCGAACAAATAATACTGCACATAGGGGGAGATGCCGTAGTACTGGCTGGTGTTATTTGTGTCGTTTTCGCGGTATATCTCTATAGTTAAGTTGGCACCTACGCAAACATTACCAAAGGTATAGCTGACGTCCGGCTTAATGTTTATGGAATGTGTGTGCTCCTTGTAACTTGCACCATAGTTTATTGAGCCGCCAACGCACCACTGTGCCATGGCGGGAATGCCAAGCAGAAGGCCGGCAATAAGTGTGAGAATTATCTTTTTCATAATACGGTCGCAAATATACAAAAGATTGCGTATTTTTGCATAAACTCTGCATTCAGATGAGACGAATTCTACTAGCCTGTGTTCTCGCCGCCGTTTCCCTGCCGCTGTTTGCCGGTCCCGGAGACAAGCCCCAGATGCGCCATCAGGTGCGCATCGGATGGGGCGACTGCCTGTTCGAGACCATGGCCTTCCACGCTTCCCCGGAGCATCATTATACTCATCCCGAGGTCCTTCCTCCAACTTTCACGATTCAGGAAAGGTTCGATTACAGATACACGGGACACATTTTTGCCGAGTATCAGTTCCGCTGGACTTCCTGGCTAAGCGTTGGCGCCCAGATTGATTTCGAGGGCATTTTCTGGAAGGACTGCTACTTTGACAGGGATCATAAGGCGGTTGGAACTCCGGTCAATGTGAACAACTACAACATAGTTGTAATGCCAACCTTGCGTTTTGACTATTTCAGCCGTGAGTATGTAAGCCTTTATTCCGGCCTTGGAATAGGTCTTCTTACTGCGTTCGACAATGCCGGTGGATTCGTGCCGGCACCGGCCTTTAACCTTAACCTCATAGGTGTGCAGGTTGGCCACGGCCACTGGTTTGGAACCGCAGAAATCGGCCTTATGAATGCCCTCAAGGGCGGAAATGTCATTTTTATGCTGGGATCCCGTATTGTTTCTTTCTCCCTTGTGTATCGTTGGTAAGCCTATGAAACGTCTTTTTGCAATAATATCGGCCCTTTGCCTTCTTGTGGCTTGCAGGCATCCGCAGATGGTGTTCGAGGACTTTGACACTTTCAAGGTCTTTGCCTCCGGGGAAACCCAGGTGGCCATGGCCGACGGAATGCTTAATCCTGAGATCAGGTTGATGGAGGACCCGTCGGCCGATGAACCGGACACCAAAATTGCCTCCACCGGCGTTTCAAACCTTGCCACGGACGTTCTGGGAAGCATTTTCTGCAATTCTGTAGTCCATGTTTCAGGCACCTATGCCGGCCACGACGTGGACGGATCTCCAATTACCCTTTCCGGCAAACTGCTCATTCCAAAGGAAGGCCCCGTCAAGAATCTAATAATCGTAAGTCATTATACCATAGGCGCAAACTACGAATGTCCGTCGGAGACTTTCCCTATGGAGGGCCTTCTTGCGGCAAAGGGTTATGCCGTATGCATTGCCGATTATATCGGCTTTGGCGTTACAGCAAGCCGTGTCCACCCTTACATGCACACGGAAAGCACCGCCCGCAGCGTGGTGGATATGGCTCTGGCGGTGAAACCTTACCTTAAGCATATCGGCCGGGAACCGGATAGTAACGAAGTCATCCTTGTAGGTTATTCCCAGGGCGGTTCCACTACAATTGCCGTTATGCGCATGATTCAGCGCAAATTTGCCGATCAGCTGCCTATCAAAAAGGTTTATTGCGGCGGTGGACCATACGACCTTGCTGCAACATTTGACAGCGCTATTTCACAAGACCGTACCGGCATTCCCTGCGCCATTCCCATGATAGTCCAGGGCGTGAACGAGGGGGATAATCTGGGCCTTAATCTGGCCGATTTCTTCAAGCCGGAACTTCTGGCCCACTACGACGATTGGATTAATTCCAAGCATTACACGGTAAAGCAGATTAATATGCTTATGAACGCCAAAAACGTTCACGACGTAATGACTGAGTCGGGAATGGACAAACATAATCCTTCTACCGCCAGGCTGTACAAGGCCCTTATGATTAATTCGGTGCTGGACTTCCGGCCCCAGCATCCAATCTATATGTTCCACAGCAAAGACGACGAGACTGTGCCATTTGTGAACGCCCAAAGGGCCGAGAAATACTTCAAAGGCTGGGACATCACCTTTGACTTTGACCATTACGGCAAGCACGGCATGGGTGCCCTGCGTTTCATTATCAAAGTTTCACAGCAGCTGTAAGTTATGAAAAAGTATATCCTCATACCCATAATCCTTATTCTGGCTGCCTGTACCAACAAGGAAAAGATGGCCACGGAGCCCTGCAGCTTTGAGGTTACGGTAAAGAAAACCACCGGCACCAAAGTATGGCTGGACATTGTACCGGCGAACGATGCCGCATACTATGCATTCGGTATGGTTGACGAGGGCTTGCCTTATTATGATATGGATGTTCACCAACTTGCCGAGGCCAGTCTGGAAGCGATGCACGAGTTGTACACCCGCTATTCGGCCAACCGCACCAATGTGGGAAGTTTTCTGGACTTTTACTGCTACAGGGAGGCCAGGGAGATTAAGGAAACCCATCTTCTGTCGGACTGGAACTACAGGATGCTGCTCATTCAGGTGAATCCCAAAAATCTTGAGATGATTGGCGAGCCGGTGATTATCGACTTCCACACCGGTCCTGTGGATTTTGATCCGGATTTTACAATAGATTTCAAATGTGATGGCAGCCGGCTTATACTTATTCCGTCCAACCTGGAGGCCGATTATTACTGGGACTTTGAAGAGACTGCTGTCATAAATGAGGAATACAACAGTCCGGAGATGTTTTTCTACGACCTTGTTGACATGAACGAGGATTATGAGTTCATGCCCAACATGTTAGACAGGGGAGTGTGCGAATACGACCTTGCCTTAGACCGCGGTATAGAGGAAGGCGTTAGACACACCATAGTGGCCACCGGCTACAAAAACGGCGAAATAAATACCTTCTATATAAAGCAGGACTTCATTTTTGAAGAAGGTCTTGTGAGGCTGGTCAGCAGCGACTGATTATTTTCAGGAACACCCCTAACGGGAAAAACTGGGCGTTATCCTAAGCATAAGCCAGGCCCAGTTGAGCATTCTGTTGTCTGAACTGCGCTTAAGGACAACCATGGTTTCCGTACCGTACATGAAGGAATAACCGGCGCTCAGGCTCAAATATTTATTGAAGGAGTAACCCGTGGAAAACTCTACCTCGTGTCCTAGTGGCATGTCGGCGTTGCGAAGTTTTGCGCCCGTGGCCAGGAAGTGGTAAGACAAGTCAATGCCCCAATTTTTTATGGGTTCCCAGTTTACCCCCGCATACAGGTTCTGCAAGCCGGGCGTGAAACCGTGATAATAATCGCTTACGTAGAAGAAATCCATAGCTCCGTAAAATTTATGGTGAGAGCCATATACCGAGCTGAAACCCCTGATTACATCGTGCCGCTGAAGGCCGATTTGCCCGCCCGCCGGTACGGCGTAGTCCGTATCGCCGCTCATATAGTCGTATCCGAGATATACGGATAAAGAGGGCAGAGCTGCGTAGGAGACCTTTCCGCTTGCCATCCAGGCTCTCAGGGGAATGCCGGTTTCGTGCGTACCGAACTGCATGTACGCATCGGCCTTTACCTTCCATCGGCCGGGATTGAATTCAAGATAGGCACCGGCTACCTGTTGCCACCATACGGGTTGGACGTCTTCCTGGGGTTCACCTTGCATGCCCACGTTCATAAAAAGCAGTGAAACGCCCAAAGGGAAGGTGGGCACATCGTAATGATACCACAGCGACTGCATGAACTTGTATGGCTGGATTCCTCCGGTGAAAAAAGTTCCGCCTTCAATGTTATCCGGGTTTTGATTATATGCGCCTATCAGGTGTATCTTATGCCCGTGACCTTCGTATCCAAGCTTAAGGGCATCGTGCACCGAACCGGTCATTGACCAGTCGTCCGAACCGAACATACGCTCATCGTCATACGACAGAGCCTGCCTGCCAAGCTTTGTAAAAAAGCCCTTTCCAAAATTAACCTGCCCCCAGGCTTCGTAGATTGAAAGCGAGCCATCGGCCATGCCCCAGGTGCCGCTGTACTGGGCTGTAAAGCACGTTTCGATAATATTTTTCCACTTGTAATCTACGTTTACCCTGGCGCGGTTAACGATGAAAGCCGCCATATCGCCGTCCGGCTTTTCCGTTTCTTCGCTTACGCCGCCTATGCGCAGTTCCCCGCGCTCAAGAATATCGCCTCCGACTGATATGAAATGCTCCTGCGCAAAGCAGGCCGATAAAGGCAGGGCTATGGCTGCCAAGAAGGTTATTAGTCTTTTCATGCTTACAAATTTAGCATTTTTCCTCGTTTAAGCAATTTTTTCTAATTTTGCATATATGACAGAAAGCGTAGCAAATACCCTTCGGGAGTATGCCCTCAGGTACGAAACGGCCGATTTCATTAACGGAGATCCGTCGTGGTTCATGCACCAGGTGCAGGGAGTCAAGAATCAGGAAATCATGGCTTTTATGGCCGCAGGGCTCAGTTATGGCAGCCGTGCGCAGTTCCTTCCCAAGATTCAATGGTTACTTGACAAGGCCGATGGCCAGCCGGATGCCTGGGTGCGGGAAGGCGCTTTTCGTGAGCATCTGAAGCCAGGGGATAAGTCCTGTTTCTATCGCCTTTACACCAAGGGAGAGATGTTCTCTTTCCTGGCGGCATGCCAGAAGGTGCTTCTTGAAAAAGGAAGTTTGGGCGAATATGTTCGTGCGAGTTCATGTGATGCTTTATCTGCCGTTGAGGCCATTTGCGGGGCGTTTCAGAGCACGGCGGTTGTGCCGCAGGATGCCAAATCGGCCTGCAAAAGAGTTTGCATGTTCTTAAGGTGGATGGTCCGCGACGGCTCCCCGGTGGATCTTGGACTGTGGCCCTTCCTGGACAAGCGCACCCTCATAATGCCGCTGGACACCCATGTTCTTACGGAAGCCGCAAACCTGGGCCTTGTCACCAGCCGCAACGCCTCCATGAGCGCCGCCATAAAACTCACAAAGGCAATGGCCCAAATCTTCCCCGAAGACCCCCTGAAAGGTGACTTCGCCCTCTTTGGCTACGGAGTTAATCACTGAGCGGCTTTTTTTCACCACAACCAACTGCGGGTAGTGTCCCTGATTTTGGGACACTACCGTCAAAATCGGCCTTATTTGCTGGTAATGTCCCATTTTTCGGGACACCACCAGCAGTATAGGTTGTCAACGCCTGTTTTGGCTGGCATCTAAAGCTCTGAGTGTCAAAGCTTTATTGTAAAGTCGTCGTTCAAAAAACGAACGACCATTATAATGTAATATATTGAAACTGAGCGAATTAACTGCCAGTGTATTTATCACTCGTAGTAAATATTTTTCACTTTTTTCAAAATATCGCTTGCGATATAAAAATAAAGTTGTATATTTGCATCGTGAACGATATAAATAAAATAGATATGGCAAAGATTTATGACTTCAAGGCCCTGAATAACAAGGGCGCCGATTTTGACTTCGCACAGTTCGAAGGCAAGGTTCTCCTCATTGTGAACACCGCATCCAAGTGCGGTTTTACCCCTCAGTACGATGGCCTGGAGGCCCTGTACCAGAAGTATAAGGATAGGGGACTGGCCATTGTGGGCTTTCCCTGCGACCAGTTCGCCCATCAGGAGCCAGGCTCCGACGAGGAGATTGCCGAATTCTGCCGCATCAATCATGGTGTCACCTTCCCGCTAATGGCTAAAGTCGAAGTCAACGGCGAGAACGAACATCCGGTTTTCAATTACCTCAAGTCTGTCGCCCCGACGGAAGAGTATAAAGGTCTTAAGGGGAAAGCAACTCACACGCTGCTCAAAGGGCTAAGCAAGAGCGCCAAGAAGGACAGCGACATTCTTTGGAACTTCACCAAATTCCTTATCAATCGCGACGGCACCGTAGTCAAGCGCTTTGCTCCCGTTGCCGAGCCTGCCTCTTTCGAGAAGGACATTGAGGAAATGTTGTAATGGAAGAAAAGTTCAAACTGGAGAACCAACTCTGTTTCAGGCTATATACCGCTTCCAGACTGCTCACTCAGGCGTATCATCCGCTTCTGGGTGAGCATGGTCTCACATACCCGCAGTACCTGGTTCTGTTGGTGCTGTGGGAAAAAGATGCACAGCCGGTGAACGACATCGCCAAGCGCCTGCTGCTGGAAACAAACACCGTCACGCCTCTATTGAAAAGGATGGAGGCCGAAGGAATAGTGACCCGCAGCAAGGGCAAAGAAGATGCACGTCAGATGATCGTGAAACTCACGAAGAAAGGCTACGACCTTCAGAAAAAACTAGCCGATGTCCCAGAGACTGTTGGGAACGCAGTCATCTGCAAAAGCGTTACGCCCGAAACCGTCCCCGGTCTCTTCGGCATGCTGGACGACATTATCGAACAACTAAATCGGCAATGAGAACGGGTATTATCGTCATTCTGGCCGGGACTCTGCTCGGTGTTCTGTATGTCACGTGGCACCTTTGGCGCATTACGCCGGGCGGATGGGTGGCAAAATTGATGGTTGCTGTATTATTCCTTCTGTGGATGGCTGCTGCTTTCGCCAGCATGCTTCTGCGCGACAAAGCATCCATTCCCACCATCACTGCCCTATACGAGCTGGGGCATCCCTGGATGATTGCATTCCTGTATCTGCTGATTATTTTCATTGTGGCCGATATTGGAGTTATAGTACGGCTCATTCCAAAAGAATGGCTAATCGGCAATGCCGTTTCCATGGCAAGTATCCTGGGCGTGGTTGCCGTTGTGCTCACTGCCGGCGGCATCCATTATCGGCACAAATATCGTGAAGAGCTGACCATCCGGACCGAAAAGCCGCTGGACAGGTCCCTGACCATAGTCTTTGCCAGCGACCTGCATATCGGCTATAGCAACCGAAAGGCCGAACTGGGCCGATGGATAGACCTTATCAATGCCGAAAAACCGGACCTTGTGCTATTCGGCGGCGATATCATTGATATCCAGCTCAGGCCCCTTGTGGAAGGAAACTTTGCCGATGAGTTCCACCGCCTGACGGCCCCGGCCTTCACCGTGCTGGGCAACCACGAATATATCGGCGGAGAAGCGGATGCGGAAGATTTCCTGAAAGATGCCGGAATCGGCCTGCTGCGGGATTCTTTGGTTAATTTGAATGGAATTACAGTTATCGGCCGCGACGACAGGAGCAACCCCGGACGGAAACCGCTGTCGGAACTTGCCGATTCTCTGTCGTGTTTTACCATCCTTCTGGACCATCAGCCCTATAATCTGGAAGAAGCCCAGGCGGCGGGGATTGACTTCCAATTCAGCGGACATACGCACCGTGGACAGGTGTGGCCCCTGAGCTGGCTTACGGACAGAATGTTTGAAAAGTCCTGGGGATACCACCGCCGCGGCGACACTCAGTATTATGTAAGCTCCGGCTTGGGCATCTGGGGGCCGAAAATCCGTATCGGCACCCGGTCAGAGTACCTAGTGCTGCGTGTTTCCAATTAACTGGAACGGAACCACTATCTTGAAAGTTACATTCCGTCCCATATTGGCAATGCCGATGTATTTCAAGCGGCTCAGGTGGGGCATATAGGTCTGGTCAGTGAGATTTGATCCAATAACATACAGCGACAATATAATAATTGTTTTTCTCACTACAGCAAGAGATTAGCCGATATGCTCCTTTTCAATGACAAATCCAAGACTGCGCTATTAGCCGTAAAATGTAATGAATATAGCAGATAATAGCAAGGTGTATTCCTAAAATTTTAAGCACAGAAACAACTATTGGCTTGATAATGTTTCGTAAAATGAGTATGTTTGTTTCGATAAAACAATTTATATGATTGTACTGATTACCGTTGCGGCCATTCTGGTCATTATGGGTATTATCATCCTTATCGGCAAGGGTGACAAATTAATCGCCGGTTATAATACCGCCTCAGAAGAAGAGAAGGCGCAGTACAACGTAAAGCGTCTTCGAGGCTTGATTGGCGGCCTGTTGATTGTCCTGGCTCCTATGATGATTCCTTTATAATTCATACCTTATACTTATGGAGCCACAAAGTTCGGAATAATCAATGGTTTATTTTAGGACAGGAGGACCAGGGATTAGGATATCTCATTTTTTTTTCACTTTTTTAAAATATCGCTTGCGATATAAAAATAAAGTTGTATATTTGCATCGTGAACGATATAAATAACAACTAAATATTCAAACATTATGGACTTTACCAACACCATCCAGATCTCTCAGATGATCGTCAACGAGCTTGCCGGCAGCGCTTTCGTACACAAGATGCAGGGGCAGCTCTTCAAGAGCCAGGGCTTTACCAAGCTGGGCGAAAAGTACATCGGCCACTATAACGAGGAAATGGGCTGGGTCGAAAAATACACCGACCGCCTTCTGGACCTCGGCGCCGTTCCCGAAGTAAAGGTATGCAGCGAGGCCAAGCTCATCGAAGATCCCAAGGAATACATCCAGGCCGACCACAAACTGCAGAAGGAAGGCGTGGAAAAGCTCTACAAGGTTATGCCCGCTCTCACCGCCGACCCTACCACTTACGACCTCACCAAGGCCTACCTCCTGGACGAGGAAGAGGACCAGTACTGGGACAAGGAGCAGCTGGACCTCATCGAGAAGATCGGTTATCAGAATTGGCTCGTAAAGCAGTTGTAATATGGCAAAGATTTATGACTTTAATGCTCTTAACAACAAGGGCCTTGAATTTGACTTCTCACAGTTCGAAGGCAAAGTTCTGCTCATTGTCAACACCGCATCCAAGTGCGGTTTTACCCCTCAATATGACGGCCTGGAGGCCCTGTACCAGAAGTATAAGGATAGAGGACTGGCCATCGTGGGTTTCCCCTGCGACCAGTTTGCCCACCAGGAGCCCGGTTCCGACGAGGAGATTGCCGAGTTCTGCCGCCTCAACCACGGCGTCACCTTCCCGCTGATGAAAAAGATTGACGTGAACGGAGAGAATGCACATCCCATTTACAAGTATCTGAAATCGGTGGCCAAAGGCACTTTCGGCAATGCTGTCAAATGGAACTTTACCAAATTCCTGATTAACCGCGACGGCACTGTTATCAAACGCTATGCACCTACTGTGACTCCCGAAAAGATGCAGAAGGACATTGAGCAAATGCTGTAATGGAAGAAAAATTCAAACTGGAAAACCAGCTCTGCTTCAGGCTGTACACGGCTTCCCGGCTGCTCACCCAGGCGTATCATCCGCTGCTGGGTGAGCACGGGCTCACGTACCCGCAGTACCTGGTTCTGCTGGTTCTGTGGGAAAAGGATGGGCAGCCGGTAAACGACATCGCCAAGCGGCTGCTGTTGGAAACCAATACCGTCACTCCCCTCCTGAAAAGGATGGAGGCCGAAGGCATCGTAACCCGCAGCAAGGGTAAAGAGGATGCGCGCCAGATGATTGTGAAACTGACGAAGAAGGGCCGTGACATTCAGAAAAAACTGACCGATGTCCCCGAGACTGTGGGCAACGCCGTCCTCTGCAAGAGCGTTACGCCGGAAACCGTCCCCGGGCTCTTCGGGATGCTGGACGATATCATCAACCGGCTCAAACAATAGTCAAATCCCTATCGTTTTGAAAGAAAGGGTTTTACTTTTGTGACGCCACCACGTTTCCACTCATCCGTGAGTCCTTTGCGGATTTCGATGGTTTTGATTCGTTGGTTTATCCAAGCCTCCGAGTATCCTAATCGGCGATAATCTGCTATGGCCTGGTCA
>JAGCWB010000087.1 GCA_017962065.1 Bacteroidales bacterium | reverse complement strand
TTAGGTTTACAGCCGGAAATCCTCGATTTCCTTTACCAGCTTGCCAATTATGGACATCTTCACGTCGTAGAGGGCGTCGGAGATGTCCACTTTGTAGTAGTGGGGGTTGATAAGGCGGCGCTCTGCGGGTGAAAAGTGGTGAAGGTTGTCCTGATAGAACTGCTTCTTCTGGGCCAGGGTGTGTTTGGGGCACACACGGACACCTTTTGAAATAACTTGATGCTGTAATGGTCTGGCCTCATAGCTGCCTTCCTCGAAGGTCTTGCTCTTGTAGGCATCGAATTCGTCACGGACGGTAACCTCTTTGCCGTGCTGCAGGGCCATGTCCATATCATCTCCACGAAGGCAGGTGACATCCACCTTGTGGACGTAACCGTCGAATTTATGGCCCTTTACGCTATCCTGGGCCGATATGCGCCAGGTAATCTGAAAGCCGGGATTGATGAGCTTGATCTTGTCTTCGGAGCGCTTCAGAACCGGCTGGTCGTCTATCTGGACCAGTTTGTACACGTTACCAAAGCAAGGAGCCGCCTTGGAGGTGGCAATTGCATCGCCCACGCCGTAGCTGTCTATGCAGGCGCCCTGGCGTTCAAGGTCTGTGATCAGATATTCGTCAAGGCCGTTAGTTGCAAAGACTTTGCACTTTGTGAGGCCGTGCTCATCCAGTATCCGGCGCACTTCCTGGGACAGGTAAGCAAGGTCACCGCTGTCCAGACGCACGCCATAACCATAGGGATAGCTGTCGTCGATGCTATTTTCTTTAAACGAGCGTATGGCGTTTTTGATGCCACACTTCAAGGTGTCATAAGTATCTATCAGGAGGATGATATTCTCTCCTCTGTGCGTATTGATATAATCCGTAAACGCCTTATGCTCACCTTCTACCGTGCTGCCATATGAAGTGATGAAGCTGTGCGCCATGGTGCCGGTGGAAGGAACGCCGTTAAAGGCACCTGTAAGGATGTTGGAACTGCTTGCACATCCGGCAATCTGTGCGGCCTTGCCGCCATATACCGCCGCCCAGGGGCCGTGAGCACGGCGTGAGCCAAACTCCGACACCGGCCTGTCCGTTGCCCTGCAAACGCGCGAAGCCTTTGTGGCAACAGCCATCTGGTGGTTCATTATGCAAAGCATGGGAGTTTCAAGCACCTGCGCCTGAATAAGAGGTCCCACAACGGTTATTATCGGCTGATTGGGAAAGACTATCTCACCTTCCCTCATAGCATAAACGTCGCCCGTGAACTTCATCGTACTCAAGTACTTACGGAATTCACTATACTCGTCTCCAGGCAGGAATTTCTCATAGAATTCCTCCGGCTCCGTACCAAGAGCCTGCACCATTTCTATCACCTCCTCCGTGCCGCTAACCACAGCCCAGTTGTTGTTTTCCGGAGCCTTGCGGTAAAAGAGGTTGAACACTGCTATCTGGTCCTGCTTCCCACAGTCCAAATACGACTTTCCCATAGTGTACTGGTACTTGTCCGATACGTAGGCGTTGTTGATGATGTCCATACTATATCAGTCTGATTCCTTCGTTTTCCATTTCGGCCAAAGCCTTTTTATGGCCATCGGCATCTACCCAAGCCAGGCAATCCATAAGGATGGTCACCTTGAAACCGTCCTTAAGAAGGTCTTCGGCAGTATTGCGCACGCAGTATTCGGTGGCAATGCCACAAACGAGGACATTGTCAATTTCCATCAGGCGCAGTACTTCTCCCATGCCCTGGCCGGCCTCGTTTCGGCCCTCGAAGCCGCTGTACTGCTCTACAGCCGGGTTCTCACCCTTGTAGAAGATGAGCCCCTCATCGTCGGCAAACGGTGCCAGGTCCTTATGAATGGCAGCTCCGTGTGTGCCCTGCACGCAGTGCGGAGGCCAGATGCCGCCGAACTCTTTGAACGAACTGTGGTTGGCGGGATGATTATCCCTGACAAAAATGACGGGAATATCCCGGTGAGATTTCAGAAAGGCAAGGGTATTGGCTACGGCATCATCGGCTCCCAGGCAGGCCATGGAGCCGTCGATGAAGTCGTAAAGCATATCCACGACAATGATAGCTGTATCTTTCATTTTGGAACTAATCTATATCATCCGGGTCAGTGACGGCAGTGCCGGTGCCCATAAGATAGGTTTTCATAAATCCATTCAGGTCTCCGTCCAGGACGCCCTGGGTGTCGGCCGTGCTCATTCCGGTCCGGAGGTCTTTCACCATCTTGTAAGGGTGCAGAACGTAGTTGCGAATCTGTGAGCCCCACTCAATGCGCTTTTTCTGGCCTTCAAGCTCGGCCTGCTTTTCCTGGCGTTTCTTGAGTTCAATGTCGTACAAGCGGGATTTCAGGATAAGTAGGGCTCTTTGCCGATTGTCCTGCTGGCTACGGGTTTCCGTGTTCTCCACCATTATGCCGTAGGGAAGGTGGCGCACACGGACGCCGGTTTCCACCGTGTTAACGTTCTGGCCGCCGTGGCCGCCGCTGCGGAAGGTGTCCCATTCCAAGTCAGAAGGATTGATTTCTATGTTGATGGAATCATCTACAAGCGGATATACGAATACGCTGGAGAATGTTGTCTGGCGCTTGCCCTGAGCATTGAACGGAGAAATGCGCACCAGGCGGTGCACTCCGTTTTCGGCCTTAAGATAGCCGTAGGCGTAATCGCCTTCCACCTCTATTGTGGTGCTCTTGATACCGGCTTCTTCGCCTTCCAGGAGCGACGTGACGGTGTATTTGTAGCCGTTGCGTTCGCACCAGCGGGTGTACATGCGCATTAGCATGGCGCTCCAGTCGTTGGCCTCCGTACCGCCGGCGCCGGAATTGATGGTTAGAACCGCGCCAAGGTTGTCGCCTTCGTTACCCAGCATGTTGCGTAGTTCCAGTGCCTCCACTGCTTCCTGGGCCGCCTTGTAGGACTGCTCCAACTCCTTTGTTTCGGCCGTTTCTATGGCCTCTTCCTCGTGCCCCGCAATGCTGTCCTTTGCAAAATCGTACAGCACTTCCAGGTCATCGGCCTCTCTTTTGGCGCTGTCATAGCCTGTTACCCAGGACTTTACGCCGGCCAGCTTCTTAAGGAAAGCCTCAGCAGCCGTGGGAGCCCCCCAGAAGTCCGGCGCCAGGGTCTCCTGCGTCTTATCGGCCACCTCCTTGCGCTTTCCGGCAATGTCCAGACAGCTATCCAGGGCCTTAACCCGCTCCTGCAGCTCCTTTATTTGTTCCAGTGTAATCATAGAGTACAAATATACAAAAATTCCAGCAATTTCCACTGGCGGTTAAGTAGTTTATACTCAGGGTATTAAAACAAAGTAATCGTTCGAAATCCGAACGATTACTTTACAATAACCAGCTATGTTTCAATTACTTAGCTGCCAGCAAAACGAGCTGCTTTAGCCTAACGGTAAACGTTGTACTGGGTGTAGAGGCTTCCGTACATCTGGCCAAGGACCTCCAGGTAGGGTACCCCGTCGAATAAGGTGGTGCGATATACGGTGTTGTCCACCATGTAGTATTCTATGCCGTTCATCACTATCACCTCATAGTCGTCGGGCAGGGAGGTCACCAGGGCACCGGCAGGAGGTACAATGGTGGTGAACATGCCAGAGGCAGAGATGGTGTAGAACACGCCGTCCTGGTAATAATACTCGGAATTGGCGTAGGCGTAGCTTTGTACCAGGCCAAGCTGGTTTGCAAGCTCATAGGCGCTGAGTGCACGGTTGGCGTTGAGCGCATAACCGGAGTTCATTGCAATGAGACGGGCATTCTGCTGGGCGATAATCTGGTTCTGCCGGGCAATCACATTGTAATAGTCGAACGCGCGGCTGTAGGTACGGTACGTATCGCAGTAGTAAGCAAACCTGATTGCCCTTAGGATTGCCCTGTCAATGGCTCTCTCCAGCGGAGTTCCAAAAGGAGGACGGCAAACTACATAGGATCCGCCGAAAGGCCGATAATAAATCCCGTTGTAGTAATAATAGTCCATTCCCCAATGGCTTATCCTGCGCCATGAAGGAGGCAGGGAATTCACGCGGTAGCCATAGTAGTGAGGATGATCTCCCCAGAAGTTGCCCGGACGGTCCCAAGGCATGGGATCACGGTGACGGGGTGCTACACGGTACATGTTGTGGGTGTCGTCCACGCGCATGTCGTCGTTGTAACGGTAGTTGTAGCTATCGTCCCTATAAGTGGGCGACACGGCAGTGGTGCTTACAGTATTATCGGCACTGGAAGACAGGCCGCTGCGGCTTACGTTGGAAGTGCGCACGGTGGTACCGGTGACAACATTGCTGGAGCTGCTGGAGCTGGAGCCAGTGTTGCTGCGGGTGCTCACACCGGAGTTGGAACTGCTTGAGCTAACGGCAGTACCGGCGCTGCTGCGGGAATGATCCTGACTGGTGGAGCGCACGGTGGAACTGCTGCTACCAGTACTTCTAGAGGAGGAGCTGGAAGAGCTCACTGCCGAAGAAGAAGAGCTGCCGTTGCCGGCCGATGAACGGACGGTAGTGCCGCCGCTGGAACGGCTGGTGCTCTGGCTCTGACTGCCGGAAGAACGCGAAGTTGACTGGCTGCTAACAGCCGTGCCGCTTGAGCGGCTGGTACTCTGGGTGCCGGAAGAGCGCACGGTTGACTGACTGCCGGACGACCGGGAAGTGCTCTGACTGCTGCTGCCGGTGGAACGTGTAGTGGTTGAGCCGCCCGTTGAACGGGACTGGGCTAAGATATCGGGTGCCGTGAGCATGGCCATGGCCATCACAAGTGACGCGGCAATTGAAACAAACCTTCTCATAGCATCATAGTTTTAATGGTTAACGATATAAGTAATATGTCTGGGAGAGCTTCTTGAAAGATTCGGCATCCTTGTTCCAGTAATCAACGATGTCTGCTGCCTTCAACTGCTTTCCAAAGTTAATTCTTACATAATCCGTACCACAGACAATATCCGTCATGCGGGTGCTTTTGAGGGGATAGGGATTATGCGATGGCCAAAGCTCTTGAACGGCCTGCATCACATAGAATTGCAGAAGCGAGATATTTGCCCGTTCAAAGTCCGTAAAGAAGAACTGAACGCCGTGACTCAGCTTGCCTTTCAAAGAACCGGCAATGGGTTTATAGTGGATGGTTCGGAAAGCGACGCCGGGAAGAGCATAGCTGTCCAGGCGGGCCTTGAGGGCATCGGCATCTATCCATTCGGCCGCAAAGGTCTGGAACGGGATAGTATATCCGACGCCGGTATTAAGATGGCCGAATTCGCCGCAAATGCCTGACGAAGCATAGCACAGGGCGCTTTCCATTGAGGGGATGTTGGGTGAAGGGAGTATCCAGGGAAGGCCGGTGTCGCGGAATTTCATCCAGCGTTTCCAGCCGCGCATGGGAATAACGCTCACTTTGCACCTCAAGTGAGGCTGGTCACCTTTCTGGCCACGGTTAAGGCCTTCTTCATTTATAAGGTTAGCCAACTCCCCTACCGTAAGGCCGTACACAAAAGGAATATGGTACTGACTCACAAAGGAGTAGAAACCGTCTTCAACCAGCGGGCCTTCCACCTTGTAACCGCCAAGAGGATTTGGGCGGTCCAGCACCAGCACCTCTATACCGGCTTTAGCGCAGGCGCGCATCACAAGACCCAGGGTGGAAATGAAAGTGTAGCAGCGAAC
Organism: Bacteroidales bacterium; assembly: GCA_017962065.1. Lineage (GTDB taxonomy): Bacteria > Bacteroidota > Bacteroidia > Bacteroidales > UBA932 > Cryptobacteroides. The sequence goes on along the minus strand of JAGCWB010000087.1, from coordinate 803 downwards.
GCCTACATCCTGTATGTCATAGACCATAATATCCACGCCCTTAAGCATTTCCTGCGTGGGTTCGCGCGTAGGGCCGTATAGCGAGTACACCGGGAGGCCGGTTTTGGGATCCGTGCTGCTTTCCACATGGTCGCCGGCATAAGCGTCTCCCCTCACTCCGTGCTCCGGGCCGTACAGGGCTACAAGGTTCACCTGAGGTGCCTCGAATAGCACATCTATTGTAGAGCGGACAAAACGGTCCACGCCGCTGGGGTTGGTAACAAGACCAACACGCTTTCCGGCCAGTTCCTGGAACCCATTTTGCTCCAAAACGTCAATTCCGGTAAGAACCTGCCCCCTCAAAGGCAGAACCACCAGCATCAAAGCAAGCAACAAGAGTTTTTTAGTGGCACTCATCTTATTGTATATCAATTATTTACTATACATTAATCGTTCAAAAAACGAACGATTACTTTACAACAACTCGCTCAGCATCAGGCACTTAGCTGCCAGCCCGAACCAGAGCAAAAATGCGTTGCAGGGCGGCTGGGTCTCCGGAGGCGTGAAGCGTTACGGAGAAGGGGCCCTGGCCCATGGGCACTGAGCGCTCCTGCAGTAAATGAACGGTTTGGCGCGCTACTGCTGGGGCGGGATCTATCACCTGCACCGAGGGTCCGGCCAGACGCTCTATCACCGGCTGCAGGAAGGGGTAGTGCGTGCAGCCCAGCACTATGGTATCGGCTCCTGCATCAAGCAGCGGCTGCAGGGAGGCGCGTACCGTGGCTTCGGCCTCCGGTCCGTTCAAAACACCTGCCTCCACCAAC
>JAGCWB010000086.1 GCA_017962065.1 Bacteroidales bacterium | reverse complement strand
GGCATGGATTGGAAAAGTCCATGCCTTTTTTGTTGTGCCCTGCCAGCCCCACCGAGTTAAGTCGCAAGTGCCTTGAGAAGCGCAGCTTATGTCCAACAACACGAATCTTGGCGCCGCTAAGGCTGCCAAGAACGACGAGTTTTACACCCAGTACGCCGACATCCAAAAAGAAGTCAATGCCTACCTGGAGTACAACCCGGACACCTTTCGCGACAAGACCGTCCTCTTGCCGTGCGACGACCCCGAGTGGTCCAACTTCACCCGTTTCTTCGCCCAGAACTTCGAACGGCTGGGGCTTCGGCGCCTCATCAGCACATCGTACGCCGTGGAAAGCAAGAAGTACAAGGCATACGAGCCGACACTCTTCGAAACGGAGAGTCCCCTCTTCGATGCCGACAAAACGCGCATCAAGGGCAAGATTTTCGAACTCACCCGTGACGTCAACGGCAGCGGCCGAATCGATATTGACGACCTGGAGTGGCACTACCTGGAAGGCGACGGCGACTTCCGCAGCGCCGAAGTCTGCGTCCTCCGGGACCAGGCCGATATCATCGTGACAAATCCGCCTTTCAGCTTGTTCAGGGAGTTTGTTGCGTGGATAATGGAGGCAGGGAAGCGGTTCCTAATTATTGGGAGCCAAGGTGCTGTTGGATACAAAGAAATTTTCCCGCTAATTAAAAACAACAAGATTTGGCTCGGGAATGGTTTTAATGCAGGCAATGCATATTTTAAATACATGGGCGACTGTTCTAGTTTTGCCGAAGGAGTGTACAATCCGGAAACCGGCCTGGTAAAATTCCGGAATTGCTGCTGGATGACAAACCTCGAACACGGCAGAAGACACGAACCCCTGAAATTAATGTCTTTGAAAGACAACATTCGTTTTACCCGACACAAAGATTTGAAGGAGATTGGATATGTCAAGTACGAGAATTACGATGCAATTGATGTCCCCTACACGGACGCCATCCCCAGTGATTATGACGGAGTAATGGGCGTTCCTGTAACGTTTCTTGACAAGTACTGTCCGGAACAATTTGAAATAATGGGCTTAGGGAGCGGTTATTTGGGACAAAGCCTCGGTATTAAAGGAATACCACGAGAGCACAAGCAATTGATGAGGGGACATTCCGCCGCTGGTGATTTATATATGATGATAAAGGGTGAGCCAAAGGTGCCATATGCCCGAATCCTTATCCGAAAAAAACACTAAACAATGACAGCAACACTTGTAACTACCTGGTCCATCGGGGACATCTGCAAGGGATTTCAGTATAACGAATATGAAGGCAAGGGCCTGTACGGTTTGTCGGGCCGATTGACCATTCAGCCGGAGTTTCAGCGCCATTATCTTTATGCAGAAAATGGCGGCAAAAAGGAGGTGGATGTCATCCAGAGCGTACGAAACGGTTATCCGTTAGGCCTCATTTACTTCTCTAAAGTTGGTGAAGATAGGTATGAGGTACTGGATGGGCAGCAGCGTATTACATCGCTGGGAAGGTTTATCACTGAAAAGTTTGCTTGGATTGATGTCGATGGCAGACCGTGGTATTTTAGCGCTTTAAATGCCGATGAACAGGAAAAGTTTCTGAACACAAAGCTGCTAATCTATGTCTGCGAGGGCACGGAAAAGGAAATCAAGGACTGGTTTAGAACTATTAACATTGTGGGTATTCCATTGAACAATCAGGAGACGCTCAATGCTGTCTATTCCGGCCCGTTTGTAACCAAAGCCAAGGAGGAATTCTCCAACTCCAATAATACCAATATTAACAAGTGGAGTTGCTTCATACCCGGTACGGCCAAACGCCAGGACTATCTGGAGGCGGCGCTGGATTGGGTAAGTAAAGGAAATGTGGAAGAATATATGGCGGCACACCGCTTCGATGATGATATCACGGAACTCAAGGCTTATTTCACTTCTGTCATCGACTGGATTACCTCGGTGTTTGACTTTGCGCCGGAGAAGGAGATGTGCGGGCTCCGCTGGGGAGAGCTGTACGAGCGTTTCCACAAGATGGCGTATGACCCGGCCTCTGTGGCCGCAAAGGCACGGTAACTATATGAAAGCTTCTACGTGAAGGAAAAGAAGGGAATCTACGAATACATCCTGGATGGCTGCCAGAACACGAAACTACTGAATGTAAGGGTATTTGACGAACCCACAAAGAAGGCCGTGTACGCCAGGCAGACGGCGCTGGCCCGGGAGACCGGCGTCTCCAACTGCCCGCTGTGCGCCGTGGGGCACGATGCCAACCACACCCGCATCTGGGACTTAAAGGACATGGACGCCGACCACGTGACGGCGTGGTCCAAAGGCGGCGCCACGGATATCGAAAACTGCCAGATGCTCTGCCGTACGCACAATCGCGCCAAGGGGAATCGGTAGGGTGGGCCCGCCCGAAGTACAAAAAGACCCCCGCCAGAAGCGGGGGCCAAAAATCGGCCACGACTATCGGTTTTGGGAAGCCCAAGCGCTTCTGCAACTTCTCAATAATGGGGATCATCGTATGGCCTTCGTAAGTGTTGC
>JAGCWB010000085.1 GCA_017962065.1 Bacteroidales bacterium | reverse complement strand
TTTGTTTCATTGTTTCAACTTTATAGTTATTAATAAAAGATTTGTTTTTATTGGAGGCATCAAAGCATATAATACTTGGTCAGGAAGTAGGTCCTCTCCCAATCCACAATCTTTACGTCAGCCTCTTTTGCCGGATGGATGTCGAACTCATCGAGCACCATCACCTGCTTATCCCTCAGGTCGTAGAGCGGCCACTCCTTCGCCTTGCCGTCAGGAGAAATCTCAGCACTGAGCGACGGATTGCCGGTCTTGGCGAATTGCACCCACATCTTGCGCATGATTTTCGAGAAGGTGGCATCATACTGTCTGCCTTCGATAAATTCCGGATGAGCGAATACGATGGGAACCTCTTCGAAATGTGCACTTTTTCGTATAGGATCAGAAGATTCCACCCTATAAAAATAGGTATAGGATTTGCCGCCGCCCATGGTCTGGCTTTCCGACATTTTGATGGCGCCCTCAATAAACCAGCTATGGCCGAATAGACGGCTGTCGGGCTCCCAGTCCTCTACCGCCCCTTCCTTGCAGAAACTCTCGAGTTTCGCTCTTTCTTCATCCGTCAGCAGTTGGGCATACTTCTTCGTCTTACGGTCAGCGGCCCAGGCTTTGAATCCTTCCACCGTCCAGTCAGCCACGAAGCAGTTCATTTCATCCTTGTTGCAGCCCTGAAGGAAGGTGATGTCTTTGGCTGCGCCATTAGCGTATGCCTCCCAGGGGTCCAAAGGCAGGATACGTCCATCCCTGACGGGGAACATGCGTAAGGCGACAACTCCTGCTGCTGTATCTATCAGCGTCCGGGCATCGACTTTCACCAAATCGGCAACGGTCTTGCAGCCGAGGGCCGCCATCAAATCATTCGTGGTGGCGATGCTCTCTTCCAAAGAATTTGTCTGAGAAGGGGCCCCGCTTTGTGCAATGACTTTCTTGAAATACCGCCGGGAACCGCTGATGAGCGGCTGCATGGTCACGCTTCCGGCACCGGCCGACTCACCCCAAATGGTCACATTGTCGGGGTCACCGCCGAAGGCTGCGATATTCTCATGAACCCACTTCAGCGCCATCTTCTGGTCCAACAGCGCCACGTTTTGTGCGTCTTGATAGTCCTTGCCATCGGGCAGATGTGACAGATGGAGGAAGCCGAGGGCGCCCAACCTGTATGCGATGGTAACGAAGACCATATCAGGATGCTCCTTTGCGAGGTTGGTACAGTCAAACAGGTCAATGCCTGTTCCGCCTGCCATAAAAGCTCCGCCATGGATCCACACCATGACCGGCTTCTTCGCCGCAGAGGTGTCATCAGCCCTCCATACGTTCAGATACAGGCAATCTTCACCCTGATCGTTGGAGATGGAAATATCCTGAACGGAGAGTTTCGCAAAATGACAGGCTTCATATACCCCGTCATCCGGCATAACATCCACTGGGGCCTTCCAGCGCAGTTCGCCTACGGGCTGTTGTCCGACAAACGGGATACCCTTGTAGGAAATGATATTTTCTGTCTTTGTACCCACAAAGGTACCATTTATACACTTGACCGCCAGCAACTGGTTATAATTACCGTCGGTTATCTTCTTATTCTCGTTCATCTCATTCATAGTTTTGTATTATCAACTAATGTGGTTTTAATTCATTTTCTTTCCGTCGAAATAAACTTCCTTCGGCAAGTTGAAGCTGAAGCCTTCATGCTCTGCCGTCAGCAGATCTTTTTCGAAGACCAGGAAGTCAGCATCCTTACCGACCTCGATGGACCCCTTGGAGGCCTCGATGCCGAGTTGCTTGGCACCATTGATGGTATAGCCCAAAATCATCTCCTCGACGCTCATTTTCTCGTTTTCCGGGGGTAATACTGAAGCGGCTCTGGTGTATTCGTACGATCTGGTCTTTTCCGTAATCTGACGCGTCATGGCTACTTCCATGCCCAGGTAAGGGCTCCAGATCACGAAATCCATGTAAGCAACGTTGTCACTGGACCAGGTCACCAGGGCGCCGCTGTCCCACAATGTCTTGCAGCGGAAGAGCTTCTGGGCCCGTTCCCCACCCAGCCAGGAGGCCCAATGAAGGTAATCTCCGGCGTGCCACCAAGGCGTAAAGTTGGCAATGACACCCAACTTGGCAAAACGTGGCAGGTCGGCATCATCCTGAATTTCCAAGTGGGCGCAGGTCACCCGTACGCGAAAAGCGTCTCCCAGTTCCTTGCGGGCCAGCTCCACGCCATCCAGGACAATACGGGACGCGCGTTCGCCGACGGTATGCACATGGAGGTCCAGACCGGCCTCGTTGAGCTGCTTCAGAATATACGCAATTCCTTCGGCCTCGAAGGTGGTATATCCTGTCTCATTGGTTCCCTCATAGGGTGTGACCATGGCTGCAGTATGTATCTTCTGGGTACCGTCCATCAGAATCTTCAAAGTATGGACCCTCAGGTGCGGCGTATTGAACTCACGGTTGAAACGCTTCAGTTCCGCAAGAGCCTTGTCTGTTTTGTTGGGGTTCGTGAGCATATAGCAACCGTCGATATAAACCGGCAGTTTGCCCTCCTTGTCCATCTTGCGCAGATAGGAATAGATACGCTCGTGGAACGGTTCGTGCTCAGGGAAACCAGCATCAAAGAGGCAGCTCACGCCGGTAGTCACGCAATAATCTATCAGGCGCTGCAGCGGCGCTTCAATCTGCTCGTCCGTTGGATTCACACCGTCGAAGAGGAAGGGCCAACAGGCCGATTCAAAGGAGTTTCCGGTGAGATGACCGTCCTTGCGTACGAAATAGCTGAGTCCCGGCACGGGGTCTGGTGTCTCATCGGTTATTCCGTGCGCTTGAAGTACCTTGGAGTTCACCCAGTTGCTGTGGCATTCTCCCTCCAGGATCACCAGTTCGGCATCCGGGCAAATGGCATCAAGATCTTCTTTGAAGAGCTCTTCTCCCTTGAGGCATACCTTCTCCATCATGAAGCGGTAACGCGGCAGGCCGGGATTCTTAGCAATGAAGTCGGCCATGAAGGCCAGGGCTTCCTGCTTGCCGTTGCATTCAAAACGTACACCCAGATCGGCATACTCAAAGCCAATACTGGTGGTTACATGGACATGGGTGTCCAGAATGCCGGGCATGATAAACTTGCCGCCCAGATCCGTGACCTCGCCTTCATAGGCCGAAAGGCCAGCCTCGTCACCAACATAGGCAAATTTGCCGTCTTTCACCACAAGGGCGGTGGCCATGGGGTTGTTTTTGTCAGAAGTGAAAATAATTGCGTTTTTGATTATTCGATCTGTTTTCATAACAATTTTCACCGTATGTAATATTTAATAGTTATACATTCTTTACCTGCCACACGCCCGCGTTAGCAGACCCTCTTGGACGACCCGTTCCCAAGGCGCTCTGCCCAGGGCATCATCAGGTCCTCCCGCCTTCCGAACAGATCCTTCTGCATGCCGATAGCATCGTCGAAGACCATCGTCTGGCGGTCGTCTCCCGAGAATTTCTTCCACTCGTATTTGTCGGTGGAGGGGTTGCCCGTCCGGGCGAAGTTGGCCCACATCTCCTTAACAACGTGGCGGAACTCACACTCGTCGGTCCCGACGGTCTTTCCGCTCCCCATCGGGTCCTCTAAGCAGGTGTCGAACAGATATGGAATCTCGGCCGCATGTATCACGCCAAGCTCAGGGGTTATCACCGGCTTCCTGACGAAGTACATGTAGGTGTTGCCGCCGGCGGCAGCGTGCCTGATGGCCATATTGGTGTTGCCGGCGCGGAAATTGATGTCGTTGCAGTATTGCTCCAGCCTGCTCCCCTCGCTCTCGTTTGCGAGCGTGGCCATAAACTCGTCATACATGGCCTTCTCCTGTTCGTTGAGCAACGCGCGATCTCTCTTCGCAATCCACCTCAGCGTATCTACGAAGCCTTCCTCGCCGCCCTCAAACGGAACGAAGTACCTGATTTCGTCCAAGGTAGATCC
>JAGCWB010000084.1 GCA_017962065.1 Bacteroidales bacterium | reverse complement strand
CCTTAATGCCGGTGCCATGGATTCCATGGTGAATCATTACACCGCCTCCAAGCGCCTGAGGCACGACGATGCCTATACCCCCGACGGCAAAGCCGGCGCCCGTCCGGACTACGCCGTCACCGTCTATACCAAAATCCTAAAGCAGCTTTATCCGGACGTTCCGGTAATAATAGGCGGCATAGAAGCCTCACTGAGGCGCCTCACCCATTACGACTACTGGAAAGACTGCCTGATGCCCTCAGTTCTTGTCACCTCCGGCGCCGATTACCTCTGCTACGGCATGGGCGAACGCCCCATGCTTGAGCTAACAACCGGCATAGAGCGCCACTGGTCCCAGCACAGAATGCGGCAGATACCGCAAATAGCCTTCTATGTTCAAGGCAAGAGATCCCCGGTCAAGCCGGGGATGAGGGAGGAGTCGTCATGCCCGGCTCCGACCGGGCATCTCATCCTGCATTCGTTTGAAGAATGTTGTAAAGACGAAAAGGCATTCGCCGAGAATTTCCACTGGATCGAGACGCATGCTAACATGATGCATCCGGACACTATTATCGAGCCGGTGGGGGATGGGTATGTACAGATTAATCCGCCTTTTCCACCGGCTACTCAGGAGGAGATGGATTCGTTCTGGGACCTGCCGTTTACCAAGCTGCCTCATCCCAGGTACAAGGGCAAGCGTATTCCGGCATACGACATGATCAAATTCAGCGTGAATACGCACAGGGGATGCTTCGGAGGCTGTAATTTCTGCACCATAGCCGCCCATCAGGGCAAGTTCATACAGAGCCGATCTGAAAAATCCATACTGAAAGAGGTCAGGGAACTGAACAATCTGCCGGACTTTGCCGGAAACATTTCGGACGTAGGGGCACCCACGGCCAACATGTACGGCATGCACGGAAAGAACCTGGAGCTGTGCGACAAATGCAAGCGTCGCAGCTGCCTGTTCCCCAAGCGCTGCCCCAACCTGGACTGCGACCATACCCGTCTGATGGAACTGTACAAGCGCATAGATTCAACAAAAGGCATCAGGCACAGTTATATCGGCAGCGGTATCCGTTACGACCTTTTCCTCACCGAAGACGGCTTTGTGGACCAAAGTTCAAAGCCCTACCTTAAGACGCTGGTCCTGGACCATACATCAGGCCGATTGAAGGTGGCTCCGGAGCATACGGAGGATCATGTGTTGCAGAAGATGGCAAAACCCAGTTTCAAGCTGTTCGAGCATCTGAGGAAGGAATTCGACAAAGTGAACCGCGAGGCCGGTACGCACGTGGGACTTGTACCTTATTTTATATCGTCCCATCCCGGCTGTACTTTAAAGGATATGGAGCATCTGGCTAATCACCCGGCCTTAAAGGGCATCTGGATGGACCAGGTGCAGGATTTTATGCCAACTCCAATGACGACTTCGTCGGTGATGTTCTATTCCGGGCTGGATCCCAGGGACATGACGCCTGTGTTCACGGAGCGTAACATGGAGAAAAAACAGCAGCAAAAATCATTTTTCTTTAAAAATTCTTCTAAAAAAAGCGGTAAGCCCTTGCAGAGTTCAAAACAAAGTTCTAATATTGCACCCAGAAAACCTAAGCATAAATAACTAGTATATGGCAGACAGCAAGAAAAGACATGTGGTGAGTTACGAAAAGATGTCAGGTCACCCGGACCTGGCCGCCGCCTTCGCAGAAAAGTATCCCAAAGGTTTCAGTGATTATCTCACGGACCTTGTGAAGTACCCCAAGCCGGACGGTACCTTCTTCTACGCGGTTACGGTAGAGATTCCGGACGCCATATATCTGGTAAAGATAAACGTAAAGACGGACGACCTTGAGGACGTGGCCCGCTGGCTGGAAGGCGAGGAAGATGCAGAGAACGAGGCAGTGGCCGGAGGCAGCGCCGATGCTTCGGATGCAGCAGGGGAAACCCTTCCGGACGACAATATCGCCCAGTACTCCAACGGTTCAGACGAGGAGTAGCCCAAGATGGCAGACCGTGGCGGCATAAAATGGATTTGGGGTCCGGTAAGGACCCTTCTTCGTAAGATGCCGGAGACCACGGCGCTTCTGATCCTTTCCATAGTAACAGGTATCCTGTGCGGCCTTGCCGCAGTTCTCCTAAAACTTGCAATACATTCCATCCAAGGCGGCCTGGCCCTGCTTTTCGAGGGCAGCCGCTGGCCTTTCCTGATACTACCAGGTATCGGCATGCTGCTTAGCATGTTAATAGTAAGGTACGTTGTCAGGGACAATATAGGCCATGGCGTTACAAAGGTGCTGCAGGCTGTTTCAAAGAACGAGTCCAAGATAAAGAGCCATAACTGCTGGTCTTCGATGGTTACCAGCGCCCTTACCATCGGCTTTGGCGGCTCTGTGGGTGCCGAGGCTCCAATAGTTTATACCGGCGCAGCCATCGGCTCCAATCTTGGCCGATATTCGGGTATGTCTTACAGGGGAATGACCCTGCTTCTTGGCTGCGGCGCCGCCGGCGCTGTCGCGGGCATTTTCAATGCGCCGCTGGCGGGCGTGCTTTTCACGCTGGAAATACTGCTTTTCAACCTGTCCATGTCCGGCATACTGCCGCTGCTTTTCAGTTCTATATCGGCCACTCTTGTAAGCCATATATGCCTTGGAGGGGAGAGCGCATTTGCGGCCAGCGTTATTCCGTTTAATATTGCCAATGTGCCTTTCTACGGCGTTCTGGGCGTGTTTTGCGGCCTTTCGTCGCTGTATTTCATCCGCACTACTCTGTCAATGGAAGACCGTCTTGGAAAGCTTAAGAGCCCTTATCTGCGCTGGGCTTTATCGGCCATGGCGCTGGGTGTGCTGGTGTTCCTTTTCCCGCCGCTTTACGGGGAGGGTTACAACTTCCTTTCTCCGCTTCTGAACGGCGGTATCATAGACTTTGGCGGTGAAACGCCGTTTGCCCATTTCCTTAATATTCCATGGGCCATTCCGCTGTTTTTCCTGGCCGTGATGCTCCTTAAGGTGTTTGCAATGTCTTTCACCAATGCGGGCGGCGGAGTTGGCGGAACTTTCGGTCCTACGCTTTTTGTGGGTGCCATTGCCGGTTTTGTGCTTGCATCTACCCTTAACCTGATAAAGCCGGGCGCCGTTCCCGTATCCAACTTCGTTCTGGTGGGCATGGGCGGCCTTATGGCGGGCGTAATGCAGGCTCCGCTTACGGCCATCTTCTTAATTGCCGAGATTTCAGGCGGTTACGAGCTGTTAATTCCACTTATCCTTACATCGGCCATAGCATACGGTGTAACAAGGATTTTCGAGAAATATTCCATCTACACCAAGCGAATTGCCGGCAGTGGGGAACTGCTCACGCACGATTCCGACCAAGCTGTGCTAACGCTAATGAAGACAGAATCGCTGCTGGAAACCGATTTCTGCCCGGTGAAGATTG
>JAGCWB010000083.1 GCA_017962065.1 Bacteroidales bacterium | reverse complement strand
CCGGTCTTCCGGGTGATATGAAGTTCCACGAGAAGGTCTATAAGCGTCTGGTAGAACTTGACAAGCAGGGAAAACTGCCCGTTTATGTTGACGGCAGCCTGGTGATAGACTCTGAGCAGGTTGCAGATGAGGGTCTGAAAGAACTCAAGCGTATGCAGCGTAAGTATAACACGGAGCACCTGAAGGTCCATACCATGAAGGTTTTCATGGACGGTACCCAGAAGATTCATACCGCCGCCATGGTCACGCCCTATGTGGACGTCCATACCGTGGGATCCACCGCTTTCTCTGCGGAGGGAATTGCAAACGTTTTGAAGAAACTCAACGACGCCAATCTGGATCTACACCTTCACACCGTAGGTGAGCGTGCGTCCCGCACTGTTTTGGATGGCGTAGAGATGGCCAAAAAGGAAATGGGAGACAAGCTCCACGTTAGAGTTACCTGCGCCCATCTTGAAATTGAGTGCGACGAAGATCTGGAGCGTTTCGCCAAGCTGGGCGTGTTCGCCAACTTTACCCCGCACTGGCACTCCGGAGATCCTTCCGTTGCGGCTACCTGGCTGGGTATGGAACGTGCCTGTAAGATGTTCCGCTGCAAGTCGGTTTGGGACAGCGGTGCCACTGTGGCCTGGTCCAGCGACAATATCGTCTTTATGGATTTCACCACCTGGAACCCCTACCTGGGCATGGAGGTGGGCATGACCCGCTGGATTACTCCAAAGACCAGGAACTACCCGTTCACCGTAGCTGCCAAGGTATTCCCGCCGGAGAATGAGAGAATGAACATTGACCAGATGCTCATCGGCTATACCATCAACGGCGCCAAACAGCTGGGCATCTAGGCGAAGAAAGGCTCCATCGAAGCGGGCAAGGATGCCGATTTCCTGATATTCGACAAAGACCTGCTCACGGCCGAGCACGAGGGCTTCAGCTACAACCTGCCCCGCGATGTATACTTCGGCGGAAAGAAAGTGAAATAATTTACACCTAAACGATTATGAGCAAGACTTTACCTTTGGATTATTCCAAGAAAGAATACTGGTACAAGCTTCCTGAGATTACCAAGGAGGTTGACACGTTCTACATCTACGCCACGGAGTACATCCTTGGCAGCTTTGAGGAGGGTGCCCCCGATTTCGCCGCCATCGACAACGAGGAGATGCGGGAAGGTGTGAAGGTCGAATACAGGGACCACGCAGCCGCCTTCGCAGAAGCGACCAACGTATTCCTGCCGTATTACAGGCAATCCGGCCTGAAGTACGCCGGTGAAATCTTTGCGAAGACCGGGAGCGCCGACGCTGCGTTTATGGGGATGCCCATCGACGATATAACCGCCGCCCTGGACTACTATTTCGAGAATTGCAACGGCGGCCGTCCCTTCATCATCGCCGGTCACAGTCAGGGATCGTCCATGGCTTTACTGCTGCTGCGCACATACTTCAAGGATCACCCCGAGTACTATTCACGCATGCTCGCAGCCTACACCATCGGCTACTCCGTCACCAAGAGTTACCTTGCGGCCAACCCGCACCTGAAGTTCGCCACCGGCGAGACCGACACGGGCGTCATCATCGCCTTTAACACGGAGGGCCCCAAAAATGTGGAACTCAAAGCCCACAATGTGGTGGTACTGCCGGAGACCATGAGCATCAACCCCCTGAACTGGAAGCTGGACGAAACCTATGCCCCAGCAAGCATGAACCTGGGTTCCATCATTCTGGACGATGAAACGGGAGAGCGTTCAATTGGCGATATGGAGGCCGATGCGCAAATCAACCTGGAGCGCGGAGTGGTGGTGACTCACGCCAAAGTTCCTGCTGTGCCGGAGGAGGTCGCTGAAAAATCGGCCGCATTCTTCGGCCCTGATGGCCGCCACGCCTACGACTACATGTACTACTTCAACAACATCAAAGCTAACGTAGCCAAGCGCGTAGCAGCTTATCTGAACAAATAACGGAAAGATATGGATTACGACAAGTCATTGGCCGTCAAATGCATCAACGGCACTTTCGTGGGCGTAAAGACAGATAATGTCATTGCATATAAGGGCATCCCGTTCGTAGGTCGGCAGCCCGTCGGAGACCTTCGCTGGAAAGCCCCCGTGGACTTTGCGCCGGACAGCGGCGTATATGAAGCCTTTCATTTTCCCAAAGCATCATGCCAGGACAAGGCCGTCATTGAGTACCAAGGTGAAGACTGCCTGTATCTGAACGTATGGATGGCCGATGATGCCTCAGAGGCAAAGAAACCGGTCATGGTATGGATTCACGGCGGCGCTTTCGTCTCCGGAGGAACAGGGGTCGATTTGTTTGACTGCGCCAACCTTACTAAGGAGAATCCCGACGTCATATTCGTCACCATCCAGTACAGGCTTGGCGTCCTGGGGTTCTTACATCTGTCCCACCTTCCGGACGGAGCTGACTATCCGGATTCTCAGAACCTGGGTCTTTTGGACCAGCAGATGGCCCTGAAGTGGGTGCATGAGAACATTGCTGCCTTTGGCGGAGACCCGGATAACGTGACCATCTGGGGTGAATCGGCCGGCGCAGGAAGCGTGACCATGCAGCTGCTTATCAAGGGCTCACAGCAGTATTTCAAGAAGGTTATTGCCCAGAGCGGCGCCCCTTGTCAGACAAGTTCCAGCGAAGAAGCCATCGAGGCCACAAATGATTTGATTGAAGCCCTCGGATGCAAAACTGTGGCCGAAATGATGAAGTTCCCGGCCGATAAACTGGTGGAAATGGCAGCTCAGACGGTTGCCCTGCGCCTGTTCCCCGAACGGGACGGACGCATCCTGCCTTTGGATCCCTGGAAGGAATATGCAAACGGTGTTGCCAAGGATATTGTTTTCCTCCAGGGTTGCAACAAGGATGAAATGAACTGCTTCGTTGCCGACTGGGGCGTGGAAAACTTCAAAGTGTGGGCTGCAAACCGTAAAACGAAAAAGTATGCTCAGCTTCTGACGGAGGATGAGAAAGCAAAGGTAGAAAGTTTCTGCAAGGAAGGGTCTGTAGAGGACTGGGAACCGGACAGCCGTCTTTTCAGCCACAGCTGGTTTATTGAAGGTGCCATCAAAATGTCCGAGTGCCAGACCCTTGCCGGAGGTAAATCTTATACCTATTTTTATAGGGTGGAATCTTCAGACCCTATCCGCAAGAGCGCCCATTTTGAAGAAGTGCCTATTGTCTTCGGCCATCCTGAATTTGTCGACGGAAGGCCCTATGACCCTGCCTTCTCAAAGGCCATGCGTGGGATGTGGGTGCAGTTTGCCAGGACCGGCGTTCCGTCCCCGGACTGGCCGCTCTATGACCTCAAGGACAAGAAGGTGATGGTCCTGGATGAATTCGACATCCACCCGGCCAAAGAATCCGATGTGAAGATCGTGGATTGGGACAGAACCTGGTTCCTGACCAAGTATTACATGCTTTAAAAAAGAATTAAGTGATGAATCAAGATATTGTAAAGGCCGACCTTGTGGTCTATGGAAAGATTTTCACTGCAGACGAAAAGCCTATGGCTGAAGCCTTTGCGGTGAAGGACGGCAAGTTCGTTTATGTGGGTGACAAAAAAGGCGCCGAAGCCTATATTGAAGCCGGAAAGACCGAGATTGTGGACCATACCGGCAAGGGCCTCGTAATGCCCAGCTGCGGCAACGGTCACGCGCATTATTCGATTGGCGTTGCCCTGCCGATCGTCGGAACTGTAGCCATTGGGGCAGATCCTGATAAGTTTATGAAAGAACTTGTTCCCGCCGCCGTCAAGAAGGCCAGGGAAACAGGGGCCACGTCCATCTTCGGCTTCGGCTGGAATCCAATCGTTTTCCAGGAGAATATGCCCACCCGCCAGCAGCTGGATGCCATCTGCAGCGACATTCCCATTTACTTTGCCGACGAAGAAGGTCACAAGGGTCTGGCGAATACCCTGATGCTGGTCAAGGCCGGCATAATGACGGCCGACGGAAAGGTGCTGAAAAAGGATAAGGATATCCGAGGCGGCGAGATTGTGATGGGCGAAGACGGTACGCCTACCGGTTTCCTGAAAGAGCAGGCCGGCACCTATACACGTTCCTTCCTGGACACCGAGAAACTCTATCCCGTGGACGTTGCAAAAGTTGTGGTCCAAAAGACTCAGGAGCAACTTCTGTCCGAGGGTTACACCATGTATATCGACGGCTGGGGCAACTATTTCTTCAACGACAATTTCTTCAAGGCCGCCCAGCAGATGGACCTCTCCGGCAAGATGAACTTCGTGCTTGGTCTCACCTACGAGATTGAAAGCTGGATGAATGTGGATGAGAATCTTAAGAAAGCCGTTGACGTTCAGAAGTACGCCGGCACTCATGTCAAAACCAACTGGCTCAAACTCTTCATGGACGGCACGGTAGAAGGCGGCACCGGATATGTAGACCCGCTGTATCCCGACGGACACCAGGGCCTTGCCAACTGGGCCGAAGAGGAAATCACAGACATCACGCGCAAGATGAATGCACAAGACATCACTGTGCATATCCACACCATGGGCAACAAGGCCGTCCATACCGTTGTCAGCGCCTACGCCAATGGTGGAAAGGACGAGCTCAGAAACACGCTGGTACACGTGCGAAACGTCGATCCGGAGGATTATAAACGGATGGCCGACCATAATATGTATGTCACTTCCGGCATGCTATGGCATCATGGCCCGTCCTGGTTAGCCGATGCTGTCCGT
>JAGCWB010000082.1 GCA_017962065.1 Bacteroidales bacterium | reverse complement strand
TCTACCACGTTTTCATCGGCGGCAAGGGATTCGGCCTGCTCGCAGAACTGGGTTTTGGCTTCCAGATTCTTCTTGAAGTCAAGGTCCCTGAGTTCACGGTTGATGTCCACCAGGTCGTAGAACTTGGTTACATACAACTGATATGTATCGTTTACGTCACGGAAGTTCTGCTGGGGAACGGGGCCTGTTTCCCTCCAACGGTTCTGGATGTCGCGGAACTTGGGAAAGGCGTCTTTCATATCGCCGGGCTGTTCCACAAGGGCTTTGAGTTCCTCAATGATTACCTGCTTCTTTGCAAGATTCTCCTCACGCTGGGCATCCTGCTCCTTATTATATTCGGCACGCTGCTTCTTGTAGTCCATGTAAAGGGACTTGAAGCCGGCCTCTATGGCTGCGAAGGGGCTCACGGGACCGCTTTGCATAGGGACGGTTGCGTCCTCTGCCGGGGTATTCTCGTCCGGTTCTTCTACGGCTGCATCTTCGCCGGCATCGGCCTTCTCTTTGGAAAGCCTCTTATAGAAAGCCGATTTAATGGCTTCCGCTTCTTTTGACCGTTTCATGCGGTCTGCGCTTTCGGCAAGGCTCTGGAACAGTTCCGAGAGTTCTGCAAGGGTTTTCTCCCCGTAGTTCACTACGGTTTCCTTAACTTCTTCCACAATTGTTTTAATTTCCTCTGCAGCAGGGACTTCCTGTTCCACTTTTGCTACATCTGCGGGCTCCTGGGGGGCCACAGGCTTAATTTCTTCACTCATAGTCAGTATTAATTTTACAATAACTTACAAATGTAATAATAATCCCTTACTTTTCCAACATCCCGGGCCTGCGCTCGCGCGTACGGGCTACTGCCTGCTCGTCCTGCCAGGCTTGAATGAGCTTGGGATTGCCGCTCAAAAGGACATCCGGAACCTTCCAGCCGTTGAATTCGGCAGGCCTGGTATAAACTGGCGGTGACACAAGTCCGTCCTGGAATGAATCGCTCAAGGCCGATGTTTCATCGGTGAGTACGCCGGGGACAAGGCGGATTATGCTGTCGGCAAGAAGGGCTGCGGGAATTTCGCCGCCGCTTACTACAAAGTCCCCTACCGAGATTTCGCGGGTAATAAGATGCTCGCGTATGCGCTCGTCAATACCCTTATAATGACCGCAAAGAATTATAATGTTCTCTTTGAGCGACAGTTCGTTGGCTATGCCCTGGGTTAAGATTTCGCCATCCGGGGCCATGTAAATGACCTCGTCATAATGGCGCTGAGCCTTCAAGTCATTGATGCAGTTGAACACCGGCTCCACCATCATCACCATGCCGGCGTCGCCGCCATAAGAGTAATCGTCCACCGTCTGGCGTGATCCAAGTCCGTATTTGCGAAGGTCGTGGATATAAACTTCGGCCAGGCCTTTTTTCACCGCCCTGGCAGGTATGGAATAACTGAGCGGGCTGTCCAGCAGCTCCGGCACAACGCTTATAATGTCTATTCTTAACATAGCCCTCTATATTGCATACAAAAGTACAAAAAATATAGCAATAATACTTTCGCACGCGAAAGTTACTGATTTTCGAGCCCTGAAAGGGCGAAAGTAAGCCTCCTTCCCCGAGGGGAGGAGGTTTGGAGGAGAGGGACACGTTAATAATTATTGCAAAGCAATAAAGAGCTCACATCACTGCGAGCTCTTTACTTGGTTAGTTAGTAGTGTATTCTTACCTTAAAAGAAGAAGGTTAATTAGTTGGTTAGAAGATGCGATTTTAATTTTGTTATGCAAATATAAATAAAGTTTTTTATTCACCAAAATTTTTTAAACTTTTCTTTACTAAATAAAATTTTTTAAAAACTCAAACTAAGCTTCCCCATAAAATTGCATGGAGGCTGGGGATATACCCCAATTTCTGTTGTAACTTCGCCTGTATCAGGATTATAGCTCTCCCACCGCCAGCCGCTGGCATAGTAAAGACGGTTAAATACATTGTTGACAAATACCCTTACGCCAAGGATGGTTTTGCCAATTTTAAACTCCTGACCAGCAGAAACATTCGCGACCCAATAGGCCGGAATTGCCATCTCCTCCCTCATGGAATTGTCTATATACTGTTTCCCAACATACTTCCCGTCAACGGACAGGATACCGCCCTTCCAGGGAGTGAAAGACAGTTTAAGCATGCCGATAACCGATGGCGACATCAGCATTGTGGTCCGGCCATAATGAACGGAATAAGTGCGGGAATAATCCTCGTAAGGGATATAGGAAGTATAGTCTTCTATCTGGTTCATGGAAAGGGTAACGTTACCATCGGCCCTGAACCACCTCGCAGGGCTCCAACCGGCGCAAAGTTCTATGCCGCGGCGCCAGGCACGGGGAACGTTCTCCTTGATGGCATATCCGGAACTGGAAAGCTTTCCCGTCTACAAAAGCATGTCCCAATATTCCATACAATAAATATTGGCCGATAACTGCAAGTTGCTCAGGCTTAGCTCATAACCGGCCTCGACATCAAGCATCTTCTCAGGCTCCAAGGGTGCACCCTCCCCTTTTACGTTTTCCTTTATATCGCCACGGCCAGGCTCCCTGTGTCCCAGGGCAGCGCTGGCATACAACTTATGAGGGCCCCAGGCAGCAGTAATGCCAGCCCTGGGATTGAAAAAGATCCATCGGCGCCTGTAGTCCATAATATCCTCCGGAGCTGCGCCGTACTCACGCCAGTCGTCGTCGCTGCCGTACAGATAATAGCCGATGGTCCTGAACTGAATATCGGCATAGGCGGTTAGCCAACTTATCGGCCTATATTCAGCCCTTACAAACACGCTTTCGTCGTCTTTCAGGCCAGTGTTCTGATACCAGTTCACCAGAAGATAATTGAAATCGGCCGGCACTTCCTTCGCCCATAAAACATTACCCCAATGCGCTCCGCGGTACATCGAGAGGTTCAAGCCGGCGGTTATGTCCAGCATCGTGGAGCGGTAGCGGAGGTTGGTATTGTACACCCACAGGTCATTGTCCATCAGTTTCCGGTATATCATGTCGCTTTTACCTGACACGGTATCCGGGAAGCCGAAGTTCTTGAACTTGCGGTTCATCTTATAGTACTCGTCATAGCCGTCGCCTCGGGAGTAATTCAAGGTATTGGACCACATCAGGCGCTCTCCGAATACATGGGTATAATTAAGCTGCACATGATGCTGCATGTAATTGTCGGTCTGATTGTCATAATAACAGACATTACCGGCATCGTCGTAATACATTCCTGCGCCATTGTAACGACGGTCCAAGTAATACTGTTCCAGGCTTATGCCATCCCACGTAATACCACTTTTCTGGTTGCCGATAAGATAGGTAAGGCGCAGGGAATTCCGCTTTCCAAGCCATCCCAGGGCCGCAAAAAGCGACTGCGAGTCCACCCTGGCATTACGGATATAACCATCCGTATGGGCCAGGTTTCCTGCAACGTTCAGATAAAAGCCGCCTTCCATAAGGCCGGTTGAAACGGCCGCCGAGCCGATAACCGTCCCGAACGAACCGCCGCTTATGTCAAAGCGGGCCGACATGCTGTCCCCCACCAAAGCCGTATTCATATTGATGCTGGCCCCGAAAGCCCCCGCCCCGCTGGCCGAAGTTCCCAGGCCCCTCTGCACCTGCACGTTGCTGATCATGCTGGTGAGCGATGGAATGTTAACCCAGAAAACCTCCTGGCTCTCGGCATCGTTAAGCGTAATGCCATTGAGGGTTACGTTAATCTGAGAGCCTTTGCTGCCGCGGATGGTGATGGCCGAATTTCCAAGGCCGGTGCCGCCCTCGTTGTAGGTTACCACAGACGGTAGCAGGTTCAGCGCCATGGGCAGCGAAGCCGAAGGATCGGCCGCCTTTAGGGCCTCCTTACCAACAGTTGTAAACGTAACAGGAGTATCCTTTCCGGCCCTTGAGGCCGATACTACAACCGAATCCAGACGTTCGGTCTTTTCCTGTGCCGGAGCGCACAGGGGCAGCACACACAGTGCCGCAACAAGCACTTTTCTTTTCATTTCCTTACGACGGTATCAACCGTATCAAGTTCAAAGGGACTGTCTCAATCGGCCCTACCGGCCGATACCCCCAATATTTTATTTTACTAATTCTATTTGGTACAGGCGGGGCCAGTTTTTGCCGGTGAGGTAAATGTGGCCCTTGGCGTCTATGGCTATGCCATTTAGGACATCTGTGTCGCGTGTACGGAGTTTTTCGGGCAGAAGGCCGGTGCAGTCTATTAGGCCTTCAACCTTGCCGTTTGACGGATTAATTATTACTATGGAGTCTGTGGTATAGATGTTAGCCCATATTTTACCATCGATCCATTCAAGTTCGTTCAGATTCCTTAGCGGCCTGCCGTTCATTGTAACCGGCTGTTTGCGAAGGACTTTAAGGTTTTTGTCCAGGAACCAGAGGTTGGAACTGCCGTCACTTGCTATAAGCTGCTTGCCGTCCGTGGTAAGACCCCAGCCTTCCCTGGGATAACTGACGGTGGACTTGTAGGTAAGCGTTTCGGGATTATAGCGGAAAGCCACCTTGTTGGTCCAGGTAAGAACATACATCTCACCGTCCAGTATGGCCGATCCCTCACCGAAGTATTTGCTGCTTAGTTTCTTGATTTCCGTGGGCTCACCAGTGGTCAGGTCCACTTTGCGTATGCTGCTCTCCCCCCACTGGCCTGTTGTCTCGTAAAGTACGCCTTCGTGGAAGAAAAGGCCCTGGGTATAGGCGTCCGTGCGGTGAGGATATTCCTTCACCACCTTGAGTTTATATTCCTTGACCTGCGCCTTGCAGCCGGTGGTGCAAAGAACCAGGGCAAGAAGTGCCAGTGCAAATTTCCTCATACTTTCTTCTTAATCTTGCGCACAGGATCACACGTAAGGCCGATACCAAGCTTGTTGAAGGTCTTTCGGTCCACCTCGCTGAGCATTACCGTGGAGTGCACCTGGGAACCTTTAAGGTTAGGGAGTTGCTCCAGGGCAAGGCGGCAGTTCTCGTCCAGAAGACCCATCATGGAGATGGCTACCAGCACCTCGTCCGTGTGAAGGCGCGGATTATGGCCGTGCAAATACTGGACCTTGAGCTTCTGGATGGGCTCTATCATGGTCTGGGGAATGAGTTTTACATTATGCGCTATGCCTGCAAGGTGTTTTAAGGCATTCAGGAGCAAAGCGGCGCTGGGGCCCAGCAGGGAGCTGGTTTCGCCGGTAAGGATGGTGCCGTCTTCAAGTTCTATGGCGGCAGTGGCAAGCGGGCTGCGCTCCAGCCTTTCGCGGGCGGCAACCACGCACTTGCGGTCGTTGACGGTGATTTTTGCGCGCTTCATAAGGAGCGCAATCTTGTTCACTTCGGTCTCGGAACATTTTCCATCGGCAAAATTGCACAGGGACGTGAAATATCGGCGTATAATTTCCTGGAGCGAGGCCTGGCGGCATACTTCGTCGTCACTTATGCAGGCGCCTATCATGTTCACGCCCATGTCGGTGGGACTCTTGTAGGGAGCTTCGCCGTAGATGTCCTCGAACAAGGCATTCATCACGGGGAATATCTCTATGTCGCGGTTGTAGTTCACAGCCGTTTCACCGTATGCGTCCAGGTGGAAGGGGTCTATCATGTTCACGTCCTCAAGATCGGCCGTGGCGGCTTCGTAGGCCAGGTTCACGGGATGTGTGAGGGGTAAGCTCCATACCGGGAAGGTTTCGAATTTGGCATATCCGGCTTTAACGCCGCGCCTGTTGTCCTGGTAAAGCTGGCTCAGGCATACCGCCATTTTGCCGCTGCCGGGGCCCGGAGCGGTGATAACCACCAGCGGTTTGGACGTTTCCACATAGTCGTTCCGGCCAAAGCCTTCTTCCGAGTCTATCAGGGCAACATTGTTGGGATATCCTTCAATGGTATAATGGTAATAAACCTTGATGTCCATGTTTTCCAGGCGTTTGCGGTATGCCTCGGCGCTGGCCTGGCCGTTGAAGTGGGTAATGACAACGCTGTTTACACTAAGGCCCCTGTCCATGAATTCGTCCCTGAGGCGCAGTACGTCCATGTCGTAGGTAATGCCAAGATCGGCCCTTATCTTGTTCTTCTCAATATCGACGGCGCTTATAACTATCACTATCTCAAGGTCGTCCTTTAGCTGCATGAGCATCTGGAGCTTACTGTCCGGCTCGAAGCCAGGGAGCACGCGGCTGGCGTGATAGTCATCAAAGAGTTTGCCGCCGAACTCCATGTACAGTTTATCGCCAAAGGCGGCGATACGCTGCTTGATGCGTTCCGACTGGATTTTGAGGTACTTGGCGTTGTCGAACCCGTATTTCATAGCATAGACGTGTTTAGTTGAATACGGGATACAAAAGTAAGGTTTTTTTCGCAAATTGCGAAAGAAAAGATTATCTTTGTGAATCGGAAAATTAAAACTGTTATATAATTATGGTAAAAGTAGATGTTAAAGGCTGCAGCAACTTTGTGGACCAGGCCAAGTATTCGGAGTATGTACAAAAAGCCTTCGACGCTTTCGATGTCCTTAAGAACGAAACCGGCGCAGGCAACGATTTCCTTGGTTGGAAGAAACTCCCCCGCCAAATTACTGAGCGTGAGCTCAGTGACTACGAAGCCATCCGCGACAAATGGATCAGAAAAGGCGTTGACCTTGTTGTAGCCATAGGCATCGGCGGAAGCTATCTTGGCGCAAAATGCGTCATGGAAGCCTTAAGCCACAACTTTGCCAAACAGTTAAAACGCAAAGACGCCCCGGAAGTGGTATTTGCCGGCAACAACCTCTCAGAGGAATATCTGGCCGAGCTTATGGACCTTATGCAGGAGCGCAACTGCGCCTGCATCGTCATCTCCAAGAGCGGCACCACAACGGAACCCGCCGTGGCATTCCGTATTGTAAAACAGTATCTTGAAAGCCACTATGGCAAGGCCGAGGCAGCAGACCGCATTGTTGCCATCACAGACGCAAAGAAAGGCGCCCTCAAAACTCTGGCAACCCAGGAGAATTACGAATCATTCGTGGTTCCGGACAATGTGGGTGGCCGATTCTCTGTGCTCACCCCGGTTGGCCTTCTGCCCATCTGCGTTGCCGGTTTCGACATAAAAGCCCTTGTGGCAGGTGCCCTGGATGCCGCCAAAGGCCTGGAAATCAAGAGCGAAAAGAACCCCGCCATCATATATGCCTCAATGCGCAACTACCTGCACACGGAGTGCGGCAAGGCAATTGAAATCCTGCTCAATTACAATCCCAAGCTCACCTATGTAGCCGAATGGTGGAAACAGCTGTACGGTGAGTCGGAAGGCAAGGACGGCAAGGGCATCTTCCCCGCCAGTGTGAACAATACGGCCGATCTTCACTCAATGGGCCAGTTCATCCAGGAAGGCTCACGCGTTATGTTCGAGACAGTTCTCCACGTAGAAAACGCCCAGCGCAGTGTGGTAATAGAAAGCGATCCCCAGAATCTGGACCAGCTCAACTTCCTTGCAGGCAAGCACGTAGAGCACTGCAACCACATGGCCGAGCTCGGCACCGTCATCGCCCACCAGGACGGCGGCGTTCCCCAGCTGCAGGTTTCCGTGGAGAAAGTGGATGCCTTCAACCTGGGTTCCCTGTTCTATTTCTTTGAGTTTGCATGCGGCGTGAGCGCCTATACCCTGGGCGTGAATCCGTTCAACCAGCCCGGTGTGGAGGCCTACAAGAAGAACATGTTCGCCCTCCTCGAGAAGCCCGGCTACGAGGAAGCCACGAAGGCCATCAAGGCCCGTCTGTAGGCATTCGTCGAAGAATACGGGCGTTTCGTCTAAAACCGGCGCCGCCCCCTTGCATATTGCGGTACTTTTGCACTCGGAAACGAAAACAAAAGTATCGCAATAATTATGAAGAAGTTCATCTTTGTCCTTGCCGCCCTTCTCGCAGGCCTTGCCGCGACCGCACAGCCGCGTACCGTCAAAGGGGTCGTCCTGGATTCCCTGACCCGGCAGGGCGAGCCCGCCGCCATCCTGCAGTTCTTCCAGGCCGGCGACGACTCCAAGCCTGTCGCTTTCACTACGACGGATGAAGAAGGCCACTTCTCCCACACCTTTACGGTGAAGGGAGATTATTACCTGCTGTTCAACAACATGGGCCGGAAAGTGGTCCGCCGCTCGTTCAGGATCAACGGGGAAGAGGTCGTCGACCTCGGGGAGATCCTGGTCGAGGACGCGGCCGAGGTCCTCAAGGCCGGTTCCGTCACCGCGATGCGCCCGCTCGTGAAGATGGAAGTGGACAAGATCACCTACAACGTGGAGGACGACGTGGACTCCAAGACCTCTACCGTACTGGACATGCTCCGCAAGGTGCCGATGGTCTCCCTGG
>JAGCWB010000081.1 GCA_017962065.1 Bacteroidales bacterium | reverse complement strand
CCTTGGGAGGAAGGAGTCCCACTTCCTTGTTAAGGATGGCACGCAGGAACTTGTCCGTGGAGCACAGGCCTTTCATAAGGACGTCGCCTTCTCCGTCGTGGACCATGCGCACTGCCTCGGCCACGGCCTTGAGTTCGTCCTTGATGTCCACTATCTCGAACTTGGAAACGTCAATCTTGCACTCCTCGCACACTTTGGCAATAAGATCGGAATCGCCCACCAGGGTGACCTTCACAAAGCCCATGTCCGAAGCAAGGGATGCGGCCTCTATGGTGTGGCTGTCCACGCCCCAGGCGGCGATCATCCTTTTGCAAATGCCTTTTGCCTTAAGCTCGGCAAACAAATCGTTGAAATTGGTGATCATATTATTCTTGATTTTCAAGTACTAAATGCATGGTATCGCGGGCAATTACCAGTTCCTCGTTGGTGCAGATGAGGGCGGCCTTAACCTTGGAATCTTCCGTGGAGATGATGGCATTTTCGCCGAAGGCTACATTGGCTTCGTAGTCCACCTTGAGGCCCAGATAGGAGAAGTTCTCCAGAACGCGGCGGCGCAGGCGGCTGTTATGTTCACCGATACCTCCGGTGAAGATGATAAGGTCTACGCCGTTCATAGCGGCAACGTACGAGCCGATGTTCTTGATGATGTCGTAGGTGTATTTCTTGAACACCAGTTTGGCCTTGGGATCTCCGTTGTTGGCAAGGTCGTCAAGTTCACGGGCATCGGAAGTTTTGGTAGAGATGCCCAGGAAGCCTGATTTGCGGTTGAGGATTGTTGTCATCTCGTCCGGGTTGGAGCCCAGCTTCTTTTCCAGATAGAGCACTGCATTTGCGTCGATGTTACCCACGCGGGTGCCCATGATCATGCCCTCCAGCGGGGTGAAGCCCATGGAAGTATCTACGCACTTGCCGTTCTGGATTGCGCAGATGGAACTGCCGGCGCCAAGATGGCAAGTGATGATCTTGGAATTGGCGATGTCCAGGCCTGCGAGCTTGGCACCGACGCCTGCCACGAACTGATGCGAAGTACCGTGGGCGCCGTAGCGGCGTACGCGATATTTCTCGTAATACTCGTACGGAAGGCCGTACATGTATGCATAGGCGGGCATGGTCTGGTGGAAGGCGGTGTCGAAGGTGACAACCTGAGGAACCGTGGGAAGTACATCCTGCATTGCGCGGATACCAAGAAGGTGGGCCGGGTTGTGGAGGGGAGCGAAATCCGCGCAGAACTGGATTTTGTCAATGACATCCTGGTTCACGAGCACGGAGCCGGAGAAGAAATCGCCGCCCTGCACGATGCGGTGACCTACCGCTTCAATGTCTTCCAGCGATTTGAGAACGCCGGTCTTGGGGTCTGTTAGGGCCTTGAGGATGAGCTGCATACCCACCTTGTGATCCGGAATAGCAACGTCCGTCACAATTTTCTCCTTGCCCGTGGGGGCGTACTGGAGTATGCCGGCGGGAAGGCCGATTTTCTCTGCGATACCTTTGGCGATGATATCGTACACGTCGTCGCTGCTCATGTCCAAAAGCTGATACTTGATGGACGAGCTGCCGCAGTTTATAACTAGAATAATCATAGGTTTATGGAATTGTAATATATTATCTGCTATATCTTCGCAAATATAAGAAAATATTGCGAAATAATCACTATCTTTGACATGTATGATTGAGGCGGGAAGAATAGAAACGCTGTCACTTTCTTTCACGGCAGGCGTAATCCTGGGGAGCATGCTTCCCGGCGGCAGTCCCGCGCTGGCAATGTGCACGCTTTTAGCGCTTTCCCTCCCCTGCTTCCTGTACCCTCAACTTCTCCGTCTGGAGCAAAGGCCGGGCGTCACAATAATCACCGCCACCTTCCTTATCCTTGGCATGTTCTGCGCAATAAATGCCGATATGACAGACGGCTTAAGACTTCACAGTTCGGTGCAGGTTTGGGCCGATAATGCGGCGGGAAGTCTCCGCGCCCTAATCAGGCGCATCCCCTTCCCGGGAGAAGCCACCTCTCCCCTTCTGCTGGCGCTGCTCACGGGCGACAAAAGTGCCCTTCCACCGGAGACAGTGGCCGTTTTCCGCCAGAGCGGAGCCTCCCACATCCTGGCCCTTTCGGGCCTTCACATCGGCATTATATATCTGATTTTCGACAGGCTTACAAGGATTATCGGCAGGTCTCCGGTGGCAAGGACGGTGCGTTTTGTCCTGATAGTTGCCGGTGCCGGATTCTTTACCCTGATGACCGGGTGCGGGCCTTCTATCGTGAGGGCTTTCCTTTTTATTACCATCAACGAGACCATGCGGCTGCTGGGGCGGCCCGTCAAACCCGTACGGGTTCTCTGTCTGGCGCTTCTTCTCCAACTGGTGCTTGAACCATCGGCCATCAGGAGCGTGGGATTTCAGCTTTCATATCTTGCCATGGCGGGGATTTTCCTGCTCTTCCCTGTTTTGGAAAAGTGGTATCCGGAGTCTTCAAAGTACGATCCTTTCCGAAAAATCTGGTCCATGGCCGCGCTAAGCATTTCGTGTCAGATTTTCACCGGTCCGTTGGCATGGCTGCGTTTCCACAGTTTTCCCCGCTATTTTCTTCTGACAAATCTGATGGCCTTGCCGCTTACTACGACGCTCATGACATCGGCAGTAATTACGGTATCGCTTTCCGCGGCGGGTCTTTGCCCGGCGGTGCTTATAAAAACAACAGACGGCATTTGCCGCCTGCTGTTATGGGTTCTGGAGATTATCGCTTCAATGTGAAGCCACTGCTGGCCCATTCCTTCATGGAACCGTCCGGGGCCTCATAAACCAGATAGCCTTCCAGGCTTTCATCGGCCTCAATTAGCTTGCCGGCTTCTTCCAGGCCGATAACCATGCACCAGGTGGCCAGTGCATCGGCCTTGGCGGCGCTCTCCGACGATACCACCGTGGCGCTCAGGAGGTTATGCTGAACAGGATAGCCGGTGAGGGGGTCTATGGTGTGGGCATATTTGCGGCCGTCCCTAATGAAGAACTTCCGGTAATTGCCGGAAGTAACTATGCCACAGGGCTTTCCTTCCGAGCTCCAAATGCCTTTAAGTTCCGTTGGCTCGTCGCCGGGAGCCTGATCCACCGGCATATCTATTCCAACAGCCCACGGCTCCCCCGAAGGGTTCTGGCCGTCGCACCAGATTTCGCCAATGTCCACCAACATATCTTTTACGCCTATGCCGTAAAGATAGTTGGCTATGACATCACAACTGTAGCCCTGCGCAATGGCGTTGTAGTTAAGTTGCGGGAAGCCAATATCGGCCGGATTCACCATGCCGTCCTCCCCCACCGGAAGCGTAGCCGGAAGTAGCTTCATGCCATTTTTTGCGAGTATGGCCGAGATCTCTTCCTCCGACGGGAAACTGCCGTTTTTGAAACCGAAACCCCAGGCGTTATACAGCGGGCCGGCGGCAAAGTCCAGGGCTCCGCCGGAGCTGGCCCAGAAGCCGTAGGACATGGCATACATTTCCAGGAACATTGGCGTTGCGGGGACGGCTTCCCCAGCGTTAAAACGGGATATCAGGGATTTTTTGTTATAGCCGGAAAGGGTTGTGTCTATGGTAAGCAGCAGGGCGTCCACGTTGTCCCGTATCTGATCGGCCTGAACGTTTACGCCTTTCATGTTCAGTTTTACCGTATATGTACCACCCTGAGCATAGCCGCTTATCTGGATATAGCGGTCACGTGAAGGTATGCAGGAGGCAAGCAGCAAAAGGGCTAGGACATACAACTGTTTTCTCATCATGGCAAGAATTTTGTGCTAATTTACGAAATTTTAGCGATATTTGTAGGTTCAGAAAGAATAACGCATGAAAAACAAGATAGGTCTCATATTCTTAGCAGTGCTTGTGACAGCAGTACTTGCAAGCTGCAAGAAAAAAGAAGAAGACACCACCAAACCCAGCATCTACGGCCTTAGCGTAGTGGAAAGCAAGCCTTTCATCAGAGCCAACGAAGAAGTAACGTTCACTCTGGATCTTTCTAACATCTACACATCGGACGGCAAGGATCCCGGCACCCTGGGTGTTTACTGGCAGGTTAACTCGGAGAAGCGTGACACCACCACACTGGATGCGCTCAACAGCAATCCGGATTATAAATATACCTTCAAGAAGGTTGGTTCCTACACCATTGCCGCATACCTTTTCACGCTTAACGACTCCTATTACGTAACTTCCGACAACACCAGCGTAGAGGCCATAGATCCGGAAACCGCCCTCAAGTACAGAGACCTGAATCCGGACATCGAAGTACTTGACGGAAACATTTATACCGTCTATACTCTTGGCAATCTCAAGTGGATAACCCGCAACCTCTACGGCACGGAAAGCGGACGCGATTACAGGGACTGCGAGGTTGTATCGGCCCTCTTCGGCAAGTATTACACCTGGGAAGAAGCGCAGCAGGCCTGCCCGGAAGGATGGCGCCTCCCCACGGCACAGGAATTTGACGACTGCGTTGGCAGCGACAGCGGAGACCTTATGGTAAATGCAACATTCCTTGACCAGGAGATGTGGACCTACTGGCCCCAGGTTGTAATAACCAATGCCAAGCACTTCAACGCCCTGCCGGTAGGTTATGCCGATATTGCCACTGTACAAAAGTCCTTCGGAAGCAAGGAATACGCCGTCTGGTGGACATCGGACCAGGAAGACGGCTATGGCGTTTACCGCTATATCTACTGCGAAGATCCTCAGGTGAAAACAGGCAAGGGCAGCATAAACAGCCTTGCCTTGAACGTGCGCTGCGTAAAGGAAATCTAACGGAGATCCGTTATCACATATTCAGAGCCAAGCGATTTCTCGTCCACCGAGAAGTCGCTTTTTCCTTGTGGTTCCCCGAATGAAATACCGCTAAGGACAAAGCGTGCCCTGGTATCGTCGTCAAGCGTAAGGGTAATGTCCAGATTATCGGCCCCGGAAGAGTTTACCTTTAGCCTGTCCATGTAATTCCTGTAGGACCCTATGAACAGGGCGGGATTGGTGAAAAGGTCCTCTTTAACTACTTTCTCTATAAGGAGTTCCCCGG
>JAGCWB010000080.1 GCA_017962065.1 Bacteroidales bacterium | reverse complement strand
CGCAGCGCCTGTGACATTAGACGGGCCTGAAGACCAACCTTATTGTCCCCCATTTCCCCCTCGATTTCTGCGCGCGGGGTAAGGGCCGCCACGGAGTCTATCACAACTATGTCCATGGCGCCGGAACGGATAAGATTATCGGCAATTTCAAGGGCCTGCTCTCCGTTGTCCGGCTGGGAAATAAGAAGCGTATCAAGATCCACTCCAAGCGCCTTTGCATAGCTGCGGTCGAAGGCGTGTTCTGCATCTATTATGGCTGCAATGCCGCCGGCTTTCTGGGCCTGGGCTATAGCGTGGATGGCCAGGGTGGTTTTACCGGAACTTTCCGGGCCATATATTTCTATAATGCGGCCTTTGGGGTAACCGCCGATGCCAAGGGCATGGTCCAGGGCTATGGAGCCGCTGGGTATAACCTGTGATGCGTCCCACTGCGGCTGGTCTCCCAACTTCATTATGGTACCTTTGCCGTAATCCTTTTCAATTTTGTCTATTGTTGCCTGTAACGCCTTAAGTTTAGCGGCGTTAATCTGGGCGGCGTCTGCTTGATTTGCCATACTTTCTATTTTTTACAAAGATATAAGAAAATTACTAATTTTGCGTTTATGTTTTATCAACTTCTCACACTCCTGCTGCTGCAGATAAATCCGCTGTCACAGTGGCAGCCCAAAGTAGAGCATATCCAGCAGCGCCGCATGGAAATTGCCTTTGGGCAGTACTCCGGCATCACCAGGATTGGAGAAGACGTTTACGCCGTAGTCCACGACAAAGCCAAAGGCGGCGGGCTGTTCATTTTCACCATTAACATGCTCCCGGACGGCACCATAGGCACTGTTCATGCCTTTGAAGTGGACTCGGACGGGGCCAAAGGCAGGGACAACGAAGACCTGGTCTATGTCAAGGAAACCGGCACTCTTTTCATAGCCTCAGAGGCCGATCAAAGCGTACGCGAGTATAGCCTTGACGGCAAGGAGACCGGCCGAGAACTTCGTATCCCCCAGGAGTTTACAAAGAATAAGGATAATCTTGGGTTCGAAGCCCTTGGCTATGCCGACGGCCTTTTCTGGACCACCACGGAGGTACCCCTCCCGGACGAAGATCTCCATCGGCTTCAAAGTTTCCACTTATCTACCCTGGCACCATACAGGCAATACAGTTACAAAGCCGACAGCCCCACGGTATCTGAGAGCAACATCTCACGCGCAATGGCCCACGTTAGCGGAATATCGGCCATAACTGCATTGCCCAGAGGAAAACTGCTGGTGCTGGAAAGGGAGGTCTACGTGCCCGACGGCGATTTTATCGAGAAGATGAGTTCGTCCTTCACGCTCACCAGCATTTACATGGTGGATCCAGCACACGACAAGTCCAGTCCGCTCAAAAAGACCTTGCTCACGCGCTTCTATACATCGGCCATGAACCTTGCCAACTTCGAGGGCATGTGCCTGGGGCCCAAGCTGCAGGACGGCCGTCAGACAATTCTACTTATTGCCGATTCCCAGGACGGCAGCAAGGGCCTCACAGGCGAGTACATACGCGTTATAGCGGTATCAAGCCTCTAATACATACTTCCGTTTTCCACATAACCGTTGTTAGAATTCACCGGCAGGTCTTGCAGGAAATGAAGGATGACGTAACCGTTGCCATTCGTATCCTTTTCGCACCCTGACGGCGTATAATACCAGCCTTCAAGGTTGGAAGACGTCCAACTTACAGTTGTTGCCGAATATGAGCTTTTATGGCTGCAAAACGGCGAAGTATATGGCACGTAAGACTTCCACTGCGCCCACGTCATTGTACCGTGCGAAGCATTTGCCGCCCTGTAAGTGCATATTACGGAATGGCCGATACCTTTCATCCCGGCAATGCCGTAAACCGAGCCGCCAATCATAGAGCCGTTATTTTCAAGGAAGCCATAAGGATCCACCAGCGCACCGCCGGTTCCAAAACCCTGTCCGTTAGTCCTTGCAGTAGAGAAAAACGCCCCGGAAAGACCGCTGGACATAGTCTGTGGAAGCTTTGCTGCCTGAGCATTCTGGACCACGCTGGCGTGATACAGGAAGCCGCCCCACATCATGCGTACTTCAATGTTGTCTCCGGTATTCTCCTTTTTGTATTTGCCGTTATAACTGCTTGGAATTGAATACTGTGCTGCATCCACAAAGGTAGCCCAGGCCACATGGAAATAGATACGCGCCGTTCCCACGCTCTTGGAAAGGCTGTACCGGGCCCTGGCGCCACCGGCAGCCACGTCGTGCACGTTTTGCACGTGTATATAAAGAGGCTTTGACCCAGATGAATGTTCAGAGGTAGGATTCCCTGAATAATAGAACTGGACACGGCGGGGTGAGGATGTCGAATACGACATCTGTATGCATTCTGCTGTGGTGCCGATAGCCGACGAAGTCCTTACCTGCAGATTATCAGGATCGGCATAAATCCTTGCTGACGACGAAGATATCACATTATACGACTGCTTGGCCTGGAAAGCAGCCTTCTGCTGGTCTGAGAGATGGCTTTCCATGGTGGTGACGTCGTGGAAAGACAGGTCGCAACCGGTGCAGTCTACGCTTTCAAAGGGATCTTTGATAGAGAAGCCCACGTCGGTTTTAAGCTGCTTTCCGGCCGATGTCCTTGCATTTCCATGTATAATAGTAGTCCAGACAGAGGCGCCAAAACACGAACTGATTTTCTTGGTGGAACTTTCCTGAAGGGTTTTCACGTATAGTTTCCTGTCGGAGGAAATGGCAAGATAAGGGGCAAAGGCCTGCGGGGTGGTAAGAGTTGGCGAAAGGCATTCTTCGTAAAGGGACGGGGAGAACTTCGTACCCGTACCCTCGGCATCGGTATCGGCCACGGACATGGCTGTAGTGCCGTCCTGAGCCACGTAGTCAAAAACCGTGACGCTTGGCGTGCCGTCCACCCATAGTTGGAAGGAACTCTCATTCAGCTTTATCTTGGGACTTGCAACCGTTATCTGTGCCTCCCCTTCCTGCCCGTTGGATGCCGTCATTTTTATAGTAGCCGTGCCGGGGCGGAGCGTCTGGACAATCACGCCATTTCCTGCCGCTCCGGTGAGTCTTAAGACATCGGTCCCCTCCGTTACGCTGAACGAATACGTAAGGCCGCTGCCAACTCCGTCCAGGGCGCTTAGATTCCCTTGCTGAGCGATATAGCCGGGAACAGCGCTCCAAGAGGCCCTGAGCGGCTGTGTCACTTCAAAACTGACTATATTGGATTCCAATTGCCCATCGGCCGACTTTACCTGGATGGTGTGCGTTGAACCGAATACGGACGATGCGCCGGGCCTTATGGCCAGCTTATCTCCTGATGACGAGCTGGTGTAAGCCCAGTCTATATTCCCGGCCGATGTTCCGGAAGCCGTACTCTCCTGCTTCACGCCGTCTATAAACAGTTCCCAGCCGTAGGGCCACTGGGCAACATCCTTGGCGTCGCCCACCCAGCTCTCTCCTTCGTCGCGCGAAAAATTCACGAAAACGTTGTACCAGACATTCCTGTTCAGCTTTCCAAGGCTGTTTCCGCTTACGCCTGTCAGAGAGCCCTGGCTGGCCGACAGTACAAGGCAGCGGCTGTCAACTATATCATCGGCGTCAATGCGCCAGGTAGAGCCCTCGAAAAGGCCGTCCCAACTCAGGCTGAGTCTGGCTTTGTAAAGGGTGCTGCGTTTGACGGAAAAGTCATTGGTGGTGTTACCGCCCAGGTAGCAGCGATATGTGAGGCCGCCGGACACGCCGTCATCCTCACCTTTTTTATCGGCCGTATATTCTATAAATGTACAGAGGGCCGATACTTCGTCGTCCATGTAATCGGCCGATTTAAGCCACTGCATGTTGGTGGAAAGCAGCTGGCCCTGACAGTTTTCCGGAACGTAGAAAACCAGCGTTTCCGACTCGTTGTCCATGCTCTTTGACGACGAGAATGTTCCCCAGTCGGTCACTCCGGTAAAGATCTCCGCCGCCGAGCGGGCTTTCCTCTGGTCCACCTGTGCGAACGGTCTTATAGTGTTTGACACGCCTCTCATGTAAACGGCTGTGTTTGAGATACCTACGCCGTCCTGGCCGCCGGTTATTCCGCTGTGGTCCACGGTAACGGTAACTTTGGCCATAAGCATCTTGACATAAAGGGTAAAACGTATAGAGGCACTTTGGTCTACTTTGAAGGTGCTTTCCCCCACCATTGGAAAACCGGCCGATGACAGTTGCGAATAACTTGGGATGCGGTATGCGAATTCCTCCCAGTTCAGGCTGCCGTCGTCGTTGCGGGGAATGTCCGACAGTGGGTTTCCCATATTAACAAGGACATGCAGGTTGTATTTGTATCCTCCCAACAGGATTGTCTCCGCCTTGTTGCTTCCGCTTACATACGTGCTTGTCCACTGTGACCTGTCATTTACCTTTTCATAGACAAACAGCATGGTTTTGATTTCCTTTTCCTTGGTCTGATCCAATACGCTTTTCACGGCAGGATCGACGGACACGGTTATAATTGCAGGAGTAAGGTTTCTTACCTCCTCCATAGCTAGCGCGGGTTCAAGCGCGGGTGGCTGACATGAGGTGCTAAAAGTGGCGAGGGCAAGCAGGGCCGACGCAAAAATGAGGGTAATTTTCTTGCCATTGATTTTATTTTGACCAATTTCAATGAAAACGAAAATAAAAAATTTCCTTTTAGTTGTCGGTTATTACAAGAGGCTTCAAAATCTAAAAATTTTCAAATTATATTTATTAATTG
>JAGCWB010000079.1 GCA_017962065.1 Bacteroidales bacterium | reverse complement strand
AGGAGCAGATAATAGACACGGTACGCACCTACAACCCCAATGCAATTTGTCTTTGCGCAGGCTTTAACTGGGCATACGACCTTACTCCTGTTGCTTCCCAGCCCATCGAGCGCCCCGGTGTTGCATACGTTGCTCATCCCTATCCCATGAAACGCTCCCAGCCGTGGGAAGAGCAGTGGGAAAAGGATTTTGGCTATGTTGCCGATACCTATCCGGTCGTTTGCACCGAAATTGGTTTCTGCCTGGAAGACGAGCCCGGCGCCCACATTCCGGTTATTTCCACCCCGGAATATGGCACTCACATAACCAATTATCTTGACAGCAAGGGTATTTCATTCACCGTCTGGTGTTTTGACCCGGACTGGGCCCCTATGCTCATCAAGGACTGGTCTTTTGCTCCTACAACCCAGGGCGAGTACTTCAAGGAGTATCTTCAGGGATCTGCAGGAAAAGAATAATATTTACATCGCTCAGTACCCGCACCTGCCATTGTATAAATGGACGTAGAAGATTATTTTGTAGGTGTTATGAGAAAAATATTTATTCTGTTGGCATTGGTGAGCCTGCAGTTGCAGGCGCAGGACCTGCCGCATTTCAAGAAGGTTGTCAAGGAACTTAGCAGCGCTAAGTATCAGGGCCGTGGTTACGCCAGGGGCGGTGCCAACAAGGCCGGCAAGTATCTGGAGAAGGAATTCCGTAAGGCCGGGGTGGATGAAGTGACGCTTCAGCCCTTTACCATTGACATCAATACCTTCCCTGGGGATATGGAAATGTGGGCCGATGGTCGTAAGCTGAAGGCCGGCGTGGATTTCTCCATGCGTGAG
Organism: Bacteroidales bacterium; assembly: GCA_017962065.1. GTDB lineage: Bacteria > Bacteroidota > Bacteroidia > Bacteroidales > UBA932 > Cryptobacteroides. The sequence continues at coordinate 16,960 of JAGCWB010000079.1, read as the reverse complement.
TACTCGCCTGGCGTAAAAGGAGAGTTCCCGGTGTATCATGTAGATACGCTTAACTTTGACCCGGACAAGTTGCTGGCCGATCTGGCGCTGCCGGAGAATAAGGGCTGCCTGGTGTGCTGCGATTTCTGGTTCACGTACAAATATAGAAAACTGTTCTCCAAGTTGCAGAAGGCAGGGGAGTGCCCCAATGCCGGCCTGCTGCTTACCTGGGCTGCGCCCATCAAGTTCTTCAAGGCATACGGCGAGAAAGTTGTGGACAAGCCAATTGTGTGGGTAACGCCTGAGGCTATAGAGGGCGTTAAGAGCGTGAAGTTAAACGTTGACAGTGAGTTCCTTAAGGACTATGAACTGTTCAATGTGATAGCAAAAGTGGAAGGACAGAGACACGATAGCTGTTATGTCTTTACCGCCCACTATGACCATCTTGGCAATCTGGGCCGCAAAGTGTATTACCCTGGTGCCAACGATAATGCTTCCGGCACTGCAGCCATAGTTACTTTGGCGGCGCATTATGCCAAGAATCGGCCGGAATTCGATATGTACTTTGTGGCCTTCTCCGGAGAGGATGCGAACCTGCGCGGTTCCACTTTTTTTGCCGAGCATCCCGTGGTGCCGCTGAGCCAGATCAAGTATCTTTTCAACATCGATATGATCGGCGATGACAATCCCGTACAATACTGCGAGGTAAGCGACGCTGGTATGCCGGAATATCCTAAGTTCGAGAAGGTTAACGCAGAACATCACCTGTTCCAGGCCCTGAACCGCGGCGACCTTGCCGCTAACAGCGACCACTATCCCTTCGCCGTCCGCGGCGTACCCTGCATCTTCCTGGAGAACGGAGAAGGCAGTGCCTTCCCTCACTACCACACCCCCGCCGATAACATCAAAACCGTCCGCTGGAACAGCTACGAGCCCGTTTTCAGGCTAGTGACAGGCTTTATCGATTCTCACATTAAATTAGAGGAATAGTTTGTAGAATAAAAAACTATTTGTACCTTTGCATTGGAATCGTCACGGGGAATTCGCCGAAGGGTTGACAACCCTTTTGAGCTAATGCTTGATTCGAGCCCCATCAAAAGTCGCAGCCTATGCGGCTTTTATTTTTTTCTCTTTTTTCTACGTTTGGTATTTGGGGGACTGTTGTTACTACTGGATGTAATGCTATATTGAACGTAGTCGCTTTTGGATGATTGATAACCTACAACAAGGCGCACATCCCTATACCGCATAACATAGATCTGGGAGAATGCTTTTTGATTATTATCATCGGCTTTCCGTGGCCCTTGAGATACAATTATGGCGTTTGACAGGATCTCAGTCAAATTCATGACAGCCATAGTTGATTCGTACGAGCGAGCGGCATGCTCGTATGTCTCGTTGATAGAAAGATAGTAAATAAACGAGCAATTTGCAATAATTTTGTTTGCTAAGCGGAAATGGTTATCTTTGAAGTATGGCTTGTCTTTTAGAACAAATGCTTCTTCATGCCGATTCCGCGCAGGTGGCGGGGTTGGCACGGTTCTTTAAAACCGGGCCGGGGCAGTATGGGGAGGGGGATAAGTTCCTGGGAATAAAGGTTCCGGTGACGCGGGAGGTGGTGAAAGAATGCTGGCGCCAGACCAGTTGGATTAATCTGGAAGAGTGCATTTCCAGTGAGTATCACGAGGTTCGTCTGGCGGCGCTGCTCACGCTGGTGGAGATCTTTAAACACAACAAAGCGCAGCGTCAGGAATGTGTGGATTTCTATTTGAACCACACAGCCTTCATCAATAATTGGGACCTGGTGGACCTTTCCTGCTACCCGCTGCTAGGCGTGTGGCTGCTGGATAAAGACCGTACGCTGCTGTACAACCTGGCCCGTAACGGAAAAACCATCTGGGAGCAGCGCATTGGCATGGTGAGCACCATGACCTTTATCCGTCACGGACAGCTGGAAGATACTTTTGCCATTGCCGATATCCTGCTTCATCACCCCCACGACCTAATCCAAAAAGCCGTAGGCTGGCTGCTGCGGGAAGCAGGCAAACGCGACAAGGCCGCCTTGGTGGCCTGGCTGAACGGGACCCCCGATCAGGTCGGGGGTGACGTAAGACCTGGCCCCGCCGTCATGCCCGGCTCCGACCGGGCATCTCAAATGCCCCGCACCATGCTGCGCTATGCTATAGAGAAGTTCCCAGAAGAGGAACGTAAACACTATTTGACCAGGTAATGAGAGTCCTTTTTGTCTGCCACGGCAACATTTGCCGAAGCCCCATGGCCGAGTTTATACTTAAGGCACTGGTGAAAGCCAAGGGGCTGGAAAGGCAGTATTATATAGAATCGGCAGCAGTGTCAACGGAGGAGATAGGCAATCCCATTTACCCGCCGGCAAAGCGGTGCCTTACGCAGCACGGGGTACTGTTTGATAACTCTAAACGAGCCAGGCAGGTTATAAGGGCCGATTATGACCGTTTTGACCGTATCATCTGCATGGACGCCTCCAACCTGCGCTGGATCAGGCGCATAATCCCGGAGGATCCGCAGGGTAAGATTCACCTTTTGATGTCCTACACCGGCGTAAGCCGTGACGTAGCCGACCCCTGGTATACCGGAGACTTCGAACAAGCCTTCCAAGACATCCTGGAGGGTTGTGAGGCAATGCTGAATGGAAAATAATTGTATAAGAGTATGGCAAAAACTAACGTATATCTGGAATCCAAGCCGCGGTATGAGATACTGGACGGGGTTAGGGGCGTGGCGGCGCTTATGGTGGTGCTGTTCCATATTTTTGAAACCTATAGCAAGGGACCAGCTTCCGGCGCCAAAACTCAAAGCAAATATCCAGGCCGTTACAGTTGTGCCTATATTGGCGCCCATGATAACCGCAATTGCGCTTCCCAGGGCCAGCAGGCCGGCATTCACGAAACTCACTATCAATAGTGTAGTGGCAGTATCATTGCTTGAATAACTGTTTACGGTCCCAATCTCTCCAGTACTTAAGAGCCAGTTCCCGTACATACTGCCAGTATGCAGGTGAATTGCCGTCAAGATTTACGCCCGTCTGAATGTCTTTTTCTATTTGCCGTGCGTACTGCTCTTTTAGACAGAGAGTTATGCTTTGCCCATCGGCAGCCGTGAAAACGGCTTTTACTGAGGGCTTATCTGTATCGGCCACCTTTATTTGTCCGTGACCAAGGGTGGCGCGTGAGCCAATTTGCAGCCCGTCGTTAAGGCAACTTACCGGAGGCTTGCTTCCGGCAAATGACAGCACCGAAAGGGGAGAGCCAAGCAGCTCACGTGCATAAAGGCCCATTTTGGCACCTATGGTGGAATAGATGCCAAGATGGCCGTGAATTTCGTTGGTCAGGAGCACTGCCTTCCATTCATCGGCCCCGAAACGATCTATGGTGGATGCGGCGATTTCCCTTACGTCCGGAGCATACTGCCCGGCGGAGAAGTCCCAGGACTGAAGGACGCCTACCATTTGCTTATTGCCCTTAGGAGGAAGTATCCGCCAACTATCTGGATAAGTATGCCGGGCCAGCCGATGCGTACATCCTGAAGGGCGTGCATAAGGTTAAAGTCTGTAAGGAACTCGAAGGTCATGCCCACAAGCTGGTATGCCAGAACGGCAAGGGCAACGCTCCAAATGGAGAATTTCATGTATTTGCCGATAACTCCGGCGGCAATTGCCAGGCTGATGCTTTTGACAAGAATGGCCGGCAGTGAAGCCACGGGAGGCATGCCGAAGAGGGCGCAGTTCACAAGAGGGGAGAGTATGGCCGTAAGAAGACCAACTTTCCATCCGTATTTGAAGGCACCTATGAGGGTGAAAAAGTAAATTGGCAGGAAGATAAGGCCGCCGTTTGGCATAAGATGGCAAAGCTGCGGAAGGGCAATATTGCCGATAATGAAAAGGCCTGCAGCAAGGTAAGTGCGCATTTGGCCAAAGCCGTACTGCTCTTTTTGGATTGCTATGGTATTGCTCATAGGTGTGTCGTAATGTTTGTTCGCAAATATAATCATTTTTTTGCTTAACTTAGCGCAGTTTAATCCAGTATCAAATGAAAGCAAGTTTCCCAAGGTATTGAAGCACGCTATGGAGCATGACGGTTATGTCGGCGGCTGGCTGGATACAGATACGGGCCTGTATTTCTTTGACAGTACAAGACTTTTCCCGGAAACAGAGCGGGAAGCGGCCATAGCCTTTGGCCTGGAAAACGGCCAGCTGGCCATTTTCGTTATATCAACAGGGGAGACTATAGACCTCACGAACCTGCCTGTTGCCCCCGGGTATAATTAAGTATTTAAAGATTGTCGTATGCCACGATAGCCTTTGACAGGCGCTGCTGCACATCGGCAAGGGTGTAGAGGCCGTCGGCGTTCTCTTTCAGCCCTTTGAGTTTGATCTTTATACCTGCCGGAGGGTTGGAATATGAGAGGGTACTCTCGGCCCTTAGCTGTGCGGCGGTGGCATAAACCAGCAGGATATCGGCATACTTTACGCCATCCTTGCCGGTGAAGGTCTCAAAAATGAGCTTGCAGCCAATTGGAGTGCGTTTTTCGATGGAGCCGGGAAGATCCGTATCTTCCGCTTCAAGGGATGCAAGCACGCTGCCGATATTGGAGTCATGGCCGCAGAGGAAGCTGAAGATGCGCTTCTGATTCTGCATCTCGTCAAGGATAAGCTGGAGAAGCGGGTGCGCTACGTTCACCGATACGGACGGCGCTGTGAAGAGAACGTCGCCGTACCATTCTTTTATGGATGAGATTGCCACCCAGTCGTCAAAAGTGATATCATGTCCGAAGGCGGCCTTTTTCTCGTCGGGCTCTTCGTAATACTGCAGTGAAAGGGCGTCGGAGACCGTGCAGGCCATCTTGAGACCGCCGGACATGGAAGGCTCGGCATTAAGTTTAAAACTGACGGCCGAGGGGAGCTGGGCAAAGGCCATGGTATCCGGATAGGCCGGCGAATTGACTATGTCGATGACGCTTTCCGTAAGGGTATATGCCTGCTTTACATGATCGTTCAGATCGGCCCCGAAAATCTCGTTGATTTCGCTCTGGGCCTTTGAAATAAAGTTGACCGTAATCTTTGTGATCTGTGGGTTGAAAACCGGATCCATGGTGTCGTACTGCACATTCATCTCTACCCTCGGATCTTTGCCGGGCAGCAGGGCGTTTGCAAAACTCTTGGCCGTAACCTGACAGCGCTGCTTGGCATTTGCGTAGAAGCGGAAGGTATAATTATCGGCCGAATAACTTGAGATGAAATCCTTTTTCTGCAGCCATTCGTTGAAGAATGAGCCCATCTTGCTTTCCAGCCTCTCTCCTTTTGCGGTGAGATTACTGGGGGCGCCTTCCCAGTGGAACCACTGGTACTCCGGATTCGTGAGCCTGGTAAGGACAGAGTTCTTGCTTACGAGCGGAGAACGTATGTTGTGCCGGCTTAGTATTACCATCTGGTCCAGGGCATAATTCTGCTCAAAGCCGTCCGGGCGGGCAATCCATTCCGTGTGGCTCTGAGGTGGCTCCGGGTCCAGATTGGGCTGGCAGGCAAATACAACAAACGCTGTCAGGCACAGCAGAAGAAACTTGACATTCCTGGATTTCATCATGACATTTATATGTTTACGCGACACAAAGATAGTAATTATTTTAAAAAATACGGCCGGCTCGTTCATGAGTCGGCCGCAATTTTATTGTCTGCCCTTTTTATTTTATGGCGATGTGCTTGATGGCCTCGGTCTTCTGAATCTTTTCCTTCTTGGGAAGGCGTACGCTCAGGACACCTTTTTCAACTTTTGCCTCAATTTTATCGGCATCTACGTCGTCGGGAAGGAGCAGGGTCTGCTGGAATTTCTCGTAGGAGAATTCGCGGCGCAGGTAGCGTCCGTTCTTCTTTTCTTCCTTGTTCTCGCTCTTCTTTTCCATTTCGATGTGGAGGTTGTTCTCTTCATCTACATGTACCTTGAAGTCTTCCTTGTCCAGGCCGGGAGCGGCGAGCTCTACGTCGTACTCTTTCTCGGTTTCCATCACGTTGATGGCGGGGGCGGTGTAAGTGGGCCTTTCCATCCAGCTGTTGTCAAAAAAGTCGTTGAAAATGTCGGGCAGCCAGCTGTCGTTTGTTCTTCTTATCACGGGTAACATAACTCAAAACATTTAAATCGTTCCGGTTTTGGGACCATCCCTATTTCCGGGGCTCCATGCGGAGTTGCCATGATAATTACAAAGCCGGGACCAATGCCAAAAAGCAGGACAAAGTGTCACTTGAAGTGCCAAAATGTCCGTTGTGCCGATATTATTTGTACCTTTGCACGCATGTCCGGCAAAAACTTTAAATATCACTTGCTTGCACTGGCTGTTGTGGCGGTGTGGGGCGTGACGTTCGTGAGTACCAAGGTGCTCATTGCCGCCGGCATGCATCCTATAGCCATTTTCTTTGTGCGTTTTGTGCTGGCATACGCAGGGATATGGGTTTATATCGGCCTGTCACGCCAAAAGACAAAGTTGTGGTACGGGTGGAAGGACGAGCTGGTTTTTCTGGTGCTGGGCATCACCGGCGGATCGTTCTATTTCCTGACCGAGAATACGGCCCTGGCCTATACGCAAGCCACCAATACGGCTTTTCTGGTGTGCTCGGCGCTGCTTTTTACGGCTTTATTCACGCTAATTTACAAGCGCTTCGGGCACGACAGATTTGCCGATAGTCTGGAAAACATACGTATTGGCTGGCCGCTGGTGGGCGGCACGCTACTGGCACTTATGGGTATGGCGCTGGTGGTGTTTGACGGCAGCCGTTTTCAACTATCGGTCAAGGGAGACCTTCTGGCAATTGGCGCCGCCCTTTGCTGGGCCGCGTACAGCTTGTTTATGTCGGAAATGACACGGGAGTATGGAACGGTGACGGCAACCCGTAAGGTCTTTTTCTACGGCCTGCTTACCATATTGCCTTTCGTTGGAGGTCATGCCGGCTCTTTCGCTCCGGAAATCCTTGGCCAGACGGCCGTGTGGGGCAATTTAGTCTTTCTGGGCCTGGTTGCGTCCCTGCTATGTTTCATCTTCTGGAATCTGGTGATGGACAAGCTGGGAAATGTTACTTCCACCAACTACGTTTACCTCAATCCCATCTTCACCTTGCTCACAGCAATGGCATTGCTAGGTGAGCGCATGACCCTGCTTGCCGGCATAGGTTGCGCCGCCATCCTTCTGGGCGTTATCTGGGCAGGGAAGGCCGATTAACTTTCTTGTTTCTGGGCCGTATAACCAAGCTTTTCCAAAGCTTTTGCCAGCTGCTCCTCGTTCGTTTTTGAGGGGTCGTAGGTGATGGTGACAAGTTTCTCGTCCAGGCTCACCTTAAGATCCTTGACGCCTTTTTCGAACGGGATATTGTCGTTGATTTTCTTCACGCTGTTCTTGCAGTGAATGCTGGTTTTGAAGGTGACGGTTTGCACCTTCTTCTTTTTGTCCTGCTTCTGCACGGTGGCAACCTTTGCAGGCAGCACAGGGGCTGCGGTGAGGCTGAGGGCCGAGAAAGCCAGTATCAGCGCGACTATTATTTTTTTCATATCAATAAGTTTTCCAAATTGTAACTCTAATTCCTGCATTTACCCTGATCCCCATCAGCGGGCCCCAGACGGCGCTGGCATCGAAACCGGCACTTTCAGGAATGCCGATTATCACATCTTTCTGGTGGAATCCCGTGAGGTTTTCTGCGCCCAGATATACGTCTATGCCTTTGAACCGCCTGGTTATCTGTGCATAGAGCATGGGATATACCGGCGTGCGTCCACCTTCAATTTGCATAAAGTTGTATGCACGACAACTGCCGTTGAGTGCGGCCGTAAAGTCAAAGATCCATTTGCTAAGATGGGTTTTATATTGAAGGTTGAGCACTCCTTTGAATCGGGGAGTCATGGGGCGTTCAACAAGGCCCTGGCCTGCAAGATAGACCTTGGCGTCGGTGTAACGGGCCGTTAAATTTATGGTAAAACGCTCGAATGGCTCCACTGCAAAATCGGCCTGGAAGGTGTTGGTATAGGAGGGCGTGCCGTTTGAACTGTAGAATTCGATTACGTTCATCGTGTGCTCATAATCAACTATCACCTGCTGGGTAAACTGCGTGCGGAAATAGTCGAAACTGAGATAGGCATTCTCAGGATCGGCCCCTATTGGCAGGTAAACCGTGGCATTGCCGCCCCAGGTCCAGGCGTCTTCCAGAAGGTGACTGGCGTAAGGGCCCATCCAAAGTTTGCCGGTGGAAAATACGCCGATATTGTCGGTGATTGGGGCTGCCGCACGTATTCCTCTTCCGCCGTTGAGCCTTAGGACCAGAGCCTTCCAGGGCTGATACTTCAGAGTGACGCGCGGTGATACCCGTACGCCATCGGCCTTTCCGTACCAGTTAACGCTGACGCCGGCTATGGCACTTAGCTTTTCTTCCAGGTGGAAGGTGTATTCCCCGTACAGGCTGATATCAAGCAGGTTCGTTATGCCTTTGTAGTCGTCGATTCCCAGTGTCACCGGGCGGTAAAGATTCTCGTCGTAGCGGTCCCATCGGCTTTGGGCGCCTATGGTAAAGTCGTGATACTCATTTACTTTGTTGCGCCATATCAGGTTCAGAAAGGCCGATTGCTGCTTTGCCAGGTATGTGGCGCGGCCGTAGGCGGCGTCCATGTCCTGCCAGGTGTAATCGGCCACCAAGGCTATGCTGGAACTTTGGTCCTCCCTTAGCGGGATGCCTAATTTAAGGTATGCTCCAAACAGGCGGTTGTCTATGTCGCTGCCCCAAGGCTGGCCAATCTGGTAGGTTTTGCGGTCGTAGCCGGGCATTCCGCCGTTACGCTTGTCCCAGACGGCGTTCAGGCCCACTCGCAGCTGGAAGTTGGGATGGTAGTAAAGCCAGCGGTTGGCCAGGTTGAATTGCTGCACCATAGGGTCGTCCATGAAACCATCGGCATTCATGTCGAAGGCCTTGAAATTCTTGTCCACATGGCCCAGAATGACGGTGGAAAGATTGTCGTTAAGTTGCAGGGACGAGGCAATGTCGCCACTTACGCGCGTGTCGCTCATGCCCGTGAGGCTCAGGAAGAATGGTTTTTCGTCCGTGGGCTTGCGGTGCTCCATGTTGATTTGGCCTGTTATAGACTCCACGCCGCCAACCACAGACGCCGCACCTTTTGCGATCTGTATGCTTTCCAGCCACTGTCCGGGCATGTAGGTGAGGCCAAAAGGGGAGGCCAGGCCCCGCATCACCGGGCGCGATTCGTCCAGCATTTGCGTATATACCCCGCTAAGGCCCAGGAGCTTGATCTGGCGGGCGCCGGTAACGGCATCGGAGTAACCCACCGTAACGCTGGCCGAATTTTCGAAACTCTCGGCCACATTGCAGCACGCCATTTTCTGGAGGCCTTCCGTGGAAATAACTTCCACCCTAAGGTCCTTTGTCTTTGAAAGGTAGTTCCCTGCACGCTTGCCAGTGTACACCGCCGCATCCAGGCTGTCCTTGCGCTCGCCGTAAATGCCGGTGGTATCGGCCTGGGCGTGGCCGGTTCTGGCCGACAAAAGTAATGCGAAGATACCAGTAAGAATTATGCGTGCCTTATAAAACATACGGCGAATATACGCATTTTTCCCGCATTTCTGTTAACTTTGCAGGCAATAGTAAACCGTACATTCTATGAAACGCATTCTTATTATCGCTCTTTGCGGCATTGTGGCGCTCTATAGCTGCAAGAACTCCAGCAAGAAGGAAGACACAGCCATGGCTGCAATTGACCGTTTTATGACTGAATTGGGTGCCAGCTATGCCCCCGGAGAGTACTGCATTCCATGGAACCTGATTGCCGGCATGGAGGAAGACAATCCGGAAGACATCAAGGTCTGGGGCGATTTCTGGGTAGAGAACTACAATATGGCAGGGGACACCTTAAAGAGCGTTTCCGGCGGTAGCTATCCCGGCTGCATGCATGTGAAGAAGGCCGATGACAAGTATGAGGTTACTCAGTTTGACGCAGTGGCCGACGGCTCGGACTTCGAACCCACCGCCAGGGATATTTTCGGCGACCGTTACGATGCCCTGATTGCCCTAATGTCCGACGACGATGCCAAGAGCGCAGCCCGCGCCCAGTCCATCCGTGACTATTCCTCCGCCAACAAACTGGATGTCTCCTACGTCCAGGACTACGGCTGGCCGGCCGTGAAGATTAAGTAGTTAGATAAACCGGCGCACTTCCTGGCAGTATTCTGCGTATTCGGGGTACTTGCTGCCGCTGATTTCTTCGGCCAGGGAGGAACTGCCCTGGAAGAGGACTATCAGAAGCAGGGCGCCGATGATGCTCCAGTTGATTATGCCGGCACCAGCGCCGATGGAGAAGATGTAGAATGCCACCCATGTACCTTGTTCGGCAAAATAGTTGGGATGACGGCTGCGGCTCCAGAGGCCGGTGGTGTTAAATCCTTTGTTGTAAGGTGCCGGAAGTTCTTCCAGCTTCTTTCCTTCATTGATCATGGCCCATTTCTTTGTCTGGAAGGCCCACTGCTGCTCATCGGCAACGGTTTCCCAGATTATGAAACCAAGCATGAGAGCGGCGGCGAGGCAATCTATCCAGCCGAAAGGTGCGTCCGAAGACATTGCTACCAGGGCGGGGAATGTAGTCATAAGGACCAGAGCATTCTGGTATATGGAAATGAATCCCAGGTCAAAGGCTGCCCAGGCCCAGCGCTTGCGGAAGGCAGGACCGGAACGGACAACGGCCCAGCGGTAGTCTTCCACCCCTTCCCAGAATTTAAGTTTATACGCTCCTTTTCTGGCAAAGTTGAAGGTTAAGCGAATGCCCCAGAGAGTAGCCAGAACGGCCATCACAACCAGCCGGACATTCATTCCGCCCTTAGCGGCAATAACCCAGTTATATGCTATCGGCAGCAAACTCCAGAGTTTGTCCATCTGGGAATTGTTGCCCGTAAGCTCTCCTACTATAAAACAGAAAGCAGCACTGCAGGCTGCGATAACGCCAAGAATCTTAAGCGTTTCCAGTTGGGTAGCGTCAAGTTCGGGGCCCACTGTGAAATACAGAATGGGGCATACGATGATGGACAGCAAAAGTAGCGTAGCCATCAGGGGGATATTCATTTTATTCATATCAGTAATTAAACTGCAATTCGTCAATGTAGAGGACGGTGTTGCTGCTGCCGGTAAAATACTCGCCAAGGGCGCTGGAAAGGAAGTTGATTCCAACGTAGGTGGGCGTAGCGTCCCTCTTGTATTCGATTGGAATTTCAAAATGGACATAGCCGTCTGTGGCTTTGGTTATTAACAGCACACCTCTTCCTATAAGGTGCGGATCGGCTTCCGGGTCAACGTGGCCATCGTTTGTCACCTGCCTGAACACCTTGGGCCAGTCGTACAGGGCAACTTCAATTTGGGCGTTGTCAGTCTTTCCCTTCCTGGACAGGTAAGGCTCCTTGGCATAATTGATCACGCCGGGTTGGTAGTGATAATAACCCGACAGACTCTTGGGACGCTCTTTAAACGGCGTACCGTTGTCCATTTCTATCCCGGAGAAGTTTACCAGACCTATAAAGCGACCTGTATAAAGACTGCCTGGCGCAAAGGTCCAGGTTATTTTGCGGCTCATGATTTTAGCGGCCGCTTTACCCTTTCCCGGTACAGCCACGTGTTCGTATTCAGGAGTGGTAGTATTTACGCCCAAAACCTTCATAGCGCCGTTGGCCGTGTCCCATACGCGCTGCTCTTCAGTGGCCCCTTTTGGGTAGGGGTTCCATGTAAGACCTTGTTTGGACCATGTGTCCAGGTTCATATTGTACAGTTGCTGTGCATGCATTAGCGGACAGAGGCACATCACGGCCAGTATAGCCAACACTTTTTTCATCATTTCCATTTGTTTTCTGCTTCTTCAACTTCCCGCTGCAGGCGCTTCGGCAAATTTGCCACGCAGCGGTTACATTTCATTTCAAGGGTGTACATGCGCCCAATGCAGTAATTGGAGTGTCCGCACGGGCTGCGGTCAATCTCTCCTCTTCTGAGTTTGTTCACAAAATCCGTATCCCGTACCAGCGCTCTGGCCATTTGGATGCCTTCGAATCCATCGGCCAGAACCTCTTCCATCTTATTGAGTGAAACCATGCCGCCCACATATATGAGAGGCAGTTTTAGCGCTGCACGGAACTTTTTTGCATCCTCCAGGAAGTAAGCTTCCTTATAGGGGACGGTGGGCACCATCATCCGGCCGAAAAGACGGACCATGACCCTTAGCCACCAGAACTTGCGCATGTCCATATAGTGCGTCATCGTACGCAGTGGCATGGCGCCGCGCATAACCTCCATCGGCGCTTTGCTCACAAAACCTGCCGATAAAACTATGGCGTGAACGCCCAGCCGTTCCAGTTCGCGGGCCACCTCAAGGCATTCGGCCTCCTGCATGCCGCGGCGGAAACCGTCGTGCATGTTCATCTTCACAATTACGCCCATATCGTCGCCTGCCGCTTCCATTACCTTTTTGATCACACGCTGCATCAGCCGCATGCGGTTTTGCAGTGAGCCGCCGTACTCATCCCTACGATGATTGGTGTAGGGCGACAGGAACTGGCTAATAAGGTATCCATGGCCGGCGTGAATCTCCACGCAGTCAAAGCCGGCTTTCCGTGCCAGTTCCACTGCATGGCCGAAATCTTCCACCAGGGCATCTATTTCGGCCCGCTTCAAACCACGCACAAAGGTTGGCGAATAAAGGTTAAAGCCGCTGGAAGCGCCCACAGGCATACATCCGCACGTTGCGCGATGCGTCATGTTGCCGCAGTGACCAAGCTGGATAGAGCATTTTGCGCCGGCCTCGTGCACGGCATCGGTAATACGCTTGAGGCCGGGGACTATCTCCTCCCTCATCCATAGCTGCCCGTCAAAGGAAAGGCCGCTCCGGTTCACGGAAGCATAGGCCAGCGTGGTCATTCCAACACCCCCACGGGAAACGGCCACATGGTAGTCGTAAAGATCCTGCGACGGACTGTTTCCATAGGCCATGTTCTCGAATGCGGCCGAGCGGATAATACGGTTCCGCAGGGTCACAGGGCCGATGCTGAAGGGGGTGAAAACGGGAGATTCTACCATATCAATAAAGGAAAGGGATGATGCGCTTGGTACCAGGATTCATCTGATCCGAGAATTCCTGACGATAGAGGTCATGGATGCGTGCGGCGCGCGGAGCCAGGTTGGCAAAGGTCCAGAGTGCGAAAACAGCACCGGCCCAAGACCAGGTGAGTATTGCAAAGCCCACCCATTCAGTCAATTCTCCAAAATAATTGGCGCTGGTTACATAACTGAACATCCCGCCCTGAGGAAGGTAATGTGCCGTATCGCCGGGCTTGCGCAGGTTGCGGATGATATTGTCGGACTGGATGTTGATGAATATGCCGGCCAAGAAGATGGCAGTGCCGATAACAAACGGCAGGCTGGTAAGCCAGGAAAGAGGATAACGATCGGCCGGAGAGACGTAGAATATCCATCCGCCCTGCATCAGGGCATTAAGCGTATTGAAAAGTACGCCCGAAAGAACGATTGACAGAGGCATGCGGCTGTGTCCGCGAATCTGCATCGGGAAAACGAATGAGCGGTGGAAATAGTGGGACTCGAACAGGAGCAGGAAAACCAGCCGGACCACGTCGCTGCGGCGGTCGGAGAACCACCAGAGAAGCAGCATGGCCACAAAGACAGGTGCCTCCATTAAGACCCAGCCTAAATGGTTGTCAACAGAAGGTCCCCACTTTGGGGTATAAAACCTGCCGTATCCGGCATTGACGCGGTACAGCGATATGAATACCACAACTGCGATGCATGTCATCACAGTCAGGAAGATATTGAATGTGTGGGGATCAAACATCATTTAATCTTTTTCCAGATAAAGGCCACCAGCGGTCCGGGCAGAAGTGCAATCAGAGGCGGCAGCCATACGTTCATGAATCCGGGACTCACCACCCGACGGCGGCGGAACATAGCTTTCAATGCCCGTTTCACCAGCCACTGCGGTGTTTTGATAAGGCCCAAATGCACGCCCAGGCGCATTTTGTCTTCGCTCAGGCGGTATAGCGGCGTGGCAATTGCCGCCGGACAGACGGTTGTTATGCTTGCGCCGTAAGGTTTGAGCTCATATGAAAGCGATCGGCCGAAACTCTTAATGTATGCCTTGGTGGCGGAATAGATGGTAATGCCCGGCGCGGGAATATTTGCAGCCATGGACGATACATTGAGAATATAACCGCTTCCACGCTGTTTCATGGCGTTGCCAAAGAGTATGCACATCCGGGTAATCGTTACAATATGCAGGTCCAACATGGCCTGAGCCCTGTCAAGGTCCTCCGTCTGCAGTTCCTTGAAAAAGAACATGCCGGCATTGTTAATGACAACATCCGGCAGGACTTCCTGCAGGCACCAATTGAACAGTTGCTCTGCAGCATCCGGCACAGCCAGATCCTGGAAACGGGTGCGGACATCCACGGCGAACCGGCCGCGCAGCGTTTCCGCAGCAGTATCCAGTTCCTCCTGCCGGTTACTCACCAGGATAAGGTCATACCCCCGTACAGCCAGCTGCCGGGCATACTCCAACCCCATTCCAGAACTTCCGCCGGTAATCAGTGCCGTCATGCCTTTACTCATTGTATAATTGCGGTGCGCAAAGGTACGAAAAAAAGCCGGTTTATCTAGCCTTCCAGTATCTGACCGGCGGCGTTTTTGGTGTCCACTTTTTCTATGATGCGTTCCAAGAGGCCGTTTTCATCGAAGATAAAGGTGCGGCGGAGGGTTCCCAGAGTGGTTTTTCCGTACATCTTCTTTTCGCCCCAGGCGCCGAAGGACTGGAGCATTTCCGTGGTTGTATCGGCCAGAAGCCTGAACGGGAGTTCGTACTTTGCCCGGAATCCGGTATGTGACTTTGCGCTGTCTTTGCTCACGCCAACTACATTATAGCCGGCTTCGGTGAGAGCGGCGTAGTTGTCCCTGAACGAGCAGGCCTCGGCTGAGCATCCCGAGGTGTTGTCTTTGGGATAGAAGTAGATTATAGTCTTCTTTCCATTGCCGATGAAATCCTCCGATTTCACCATATTTCCGTCCTGGTCCATTACCTGGAAAGACGGCATCTTGTCTCCTATTTTAAGCATAATTATAGTTCTTTGCGCAGGGCCTTGGGCAGCGCGTTGCGGTTGAGGAAGATATAAACGGTATTAAGGGCGATATAGTCGCGGGACATATACCAGATGCCCTGATACATGCCGCTTTTCCCCCAGGAATTCTTTACCAGATAGTAAGGTTCCCCGTTTTCGTCAATGGCTTTGCCGTAGATGAGCATTACGTGGTCGTAGGTGAAGTCCCAGTTGTCCCACTGCTCCTGCCGCAGTTCCTGTGTGGGCGTTACTTCTTCCGGCAGCCATGCAAGGCCGGTACGGGTGAAGTCCCCGGAAACGTCGCCGCCCCAGTCCACGGTGTAGCCTTTGTCCAGGGCATAGTCCAGTGCGTCCATGAGTTGGTCAATGGGAATATTGTAACTGGGCTTGAGGCGCCATTTGTATGGAGCTTCAATTACAAACCACTCGTTGAACGGATGATGCGTATAACTGGTAAGGCTTACATATTCGTCCAGATTCAGGCCCAGGCTTTGGGCAAAAGTCTTGGGCGTGTAGGGCTTGCCTTCGTACATGAATGAATCCGGGCATTTGCCGATATATTTTACGATTACCGCCTGTACGCTGTCCTGCCAGTGGGGGAGCGGGGCCTTGGCGCCTTCCGCCACTATGCTTCTCACTATCTTTTCCAGTTCCGGGAAAAAGACTTTGAAGTTGGCCAGGGAGTCCCCGGTGAGCGAGCCAGGCGCAGGCATTGCATCCTCCGGGCATATTCCGTAGTTGCGGATAACCTCTATCACGTCATCGGCCGATCCGCCTTCCGATATCTGGCTGTAGCCGTGCATGCGCACATAGTGCGTGGCGTTGTCCATGTAGTCCTTGTTTACCACGAACATTTCGCACAGGTCGTAGGTCTTGCCAGTCTTGCGCAGTATTTCGGCCTCAAGATAACCAAGCGTGGCAAAACACCAGCACGTGCCGCTGCGGTACTGGTTCTTGACGCTGGTAATGGGGATTTCCTTGATGGTTGTGAAGGTCTTTTTTGCGTCCGATTGAACGGCCTGTCTCTGCAGATGTTCCTGCGCCGAAGCAGCAACGGAGAGCAGAATGATGGTGGTGATAGTCAGTATTTTTTTCATAATAGGCGAAGATACGAAAAAAATCCTAAACCATCGGCCCAATACCTATGAAATTGCTTCCTATATGTATAATTGGATGTTTTGTACGTACCTTTCCTCTCTTCGTTTCCCTTATCCTAAGGGTTATTCACAAGCCCAGGATCTAAAGATCCTTTAGCAGCTGGGTGAACTGTTTCCTGATTTGGGAAAGAATTGAGCGCCAGTCTTTTAGAGAGCCGTCCAGATTGTCTGAGACGGCTTTAAAGCAATAGAACGGAATGTCGTGCATCTTGCAGAACTGCGCTGCGGCATATGCCTCCATGTCAAAGAGGTCGTACTGCTGGGAAAGCGCCTTCACCTGCTCCGGGCTGAAGGTTTGCGTACTCATGAAGTAGTCGCCGGAAAAGACCGTGCAGCCTTCGCCAGGCAGGTCAATCCTGTCGTATATCAGCTCACTGCCGCCGTTCACGAAGCAGGTGCAGTTAACAATCTCTCCTATAGGAAAACGGGCCGATCCGGCACTGCCGATGTTGAGGACTGTCGGCCTGCCTCTTTTGCCGTGTGTCTCATGCCATTTTACCAGGCCGCTGAACATGCGCATCTTGCCCATCCCGGTGTATATTACGGGGAATGGAACATCATTCTGTGAAATCTCGTCTTTATCGGCCACAAAAAGAACCACCTCGCGACCCCTTAGCTTTGCCAATACTTTGTCGTCAATCATATCTGCAGTT
>JAGCWB010000078.1 GCA_017962065.1 Bacteroidales bacterium | reverse complement strand
GATCATCGCCGCAACTCCTCCGGGAAAGGACGGAAAAATCCATCCCCAGACCCTCTTCGCCATGAAGTGCGCCGGAGTGACCAAAGCTTTCCGCATGGGCGGCGCCTATGCCATCGACCCCAATACGGGCCTATACAAGGTGTCCTCCGAGACCGATGCCCTGGTGGGCAACCGCGAGCCTAAGTTCATCGGCGGCCTGGCCAATACCTTCCGCTACAAGAACTTTACGCTGTCGTTCCTCCTGGACTTCCGCTTCGGCGGCGCCGTATACAACGGTACGGAATACCTGATGGTGAGCGCCGGTACCAGCCCGGTCACCCTGCTCAATGACCGCCAGAGCGTTACCGTTACCGGTGTCGCTTCGGAGGACGGCAACTTCAACGGCCAGGAGCTCAAGGCCGGAGACCCCGTTACCATCACTTACAACGCCGGCGAATCCTATACCGTGAAAGGCGTGGTTTACGACGGAAAGGCCATGATCCAGAAATACTGGAGCAATTACCAGAGCAATTCCAGCAACTTCATCACCGACGTCAACTGGCTGAAGCTCCGTTCCCTCTCCCTCACCTATGATTTCACCAGCCTGATTCGCAAGCAGCGTGTCATCAAGGGGCTCAGCGCCTCGGTTACCGGCACCAACCTCTTCACCATCACCAATTACAAGGGAATGGATCCCGATGTAAGTACCGCTGGCGGTACCGGTGGATCCGGTGCTGCAGGTATCGACTATGCCAGCGTTCCGGCCGTAGCCAGTGTTTCCTTCGGCGTCAACCTCAAATTCTAGCGGATTATGAAAAAGTTACTCAATACAGTTGTCTGCTTAGTTCTGGCTTTGGGATGTGTTTCCTGCGCAAAGTGGCTGGATGTCAATGTGGATCCGGATGCTCCTACCAACGAGAGCGCGCTGGTGCAGCACCGCCTTCCCTGGCTGCAGCATTACTACAGTTATGCCATGGGCCCGGCCGATATGCGTACTTCCTGCATCTCCGGTTCGCTGTACAGCACCAATGCCAATAACAATCATCTGTCCACTACCTGGAACTGCCAGCCGGGTTCCACCACGACGGCCGAGCAAATCTGGTTCGTGAATGCCGCCTGCAATATCCCGGACCTGTATAACAAGGCCGAGAAAGAGAATGCATATTATTATATGGGTGCCGCCGAGGTCATCCATGCCATGGGCTTTATGATGTTGCTGGATACCCAGGGCGAGATGCCTTACACCGAAGCCCTGGCCGGTATCGCTTCTCCCAAGTACGACGACGGAAAAACCATCTTCAACGGCTGTATCGCCCGTCTGGACCATGCCATTGAGCTTTTCCAGAAAGAGCAGCCGACTACGGCTACGCCCTTTGCCGCAGGCGACATGTGGTGCGGCGGCGATCCTGCCAAGTGGATTAAGCTGGCCTACGGCCTCAAGGCCCGTTACCTGCTGCGTCTTTCCAAGAAGGCCGACCTGTATAATCCGGAAACCATCTTGGATTGCATCGCCAAAGGACCCCAGTCCAACGACGACAACATCTTTATGCTGTGCTACAATTCGGCCGATGACGTAATCGATTACTGGATGCAGGATCCTGTCATGACCAATCCTACATGGGATTACGTGGCCTATGGTTCCACCCAGCGCATCAGCAAGTTCTACAAGGACCTGCTGGTGAACATGCGTGGTGCCGGCGTCACGGACCCCCGTATGCCCAAGATTGTCCCCGCTGCCATGTGCAACGTAAAGGTAAGTGTAGGGGTAGACCAGAAGGTTACCCTGGTTTCCTACGACTGGATCCGCTCCGAGGGCGTGGACAGTTACGGGACGGCTACCCGCCTGCTGGCCGGTGGTCCTGCTACCATCCAGACCCCTGCCTTCGCCGACAGTCCTGTCACGGTCAAGTATCCTATTGAGGACAAAACTGAGCAGACCGCTTTCATTGCCGGCCTGGGCGGCAAGCAGTATAAGGTGGACGGAGATGTGGTGGAAGTCACTTATCCCCAATGGTCCATGTACTGCAGCAGTACCAATTACAAATATGCCGGAGACACCGTATATGTGAACATCCGCAGCAATTCCCAGAAATCCATGGCCGGTTCCGGCCAGCTGGCAACGGATGTGAACTGGTATACCGGCCCTGCCCAGTACAATGCCGGCATTGTAGGTTCCACAGGTTCCTTCCAGGTGCACCCCAACTCGGACTACGATATCCTTACCTATCACGAAATGTGCTTCATCAAGGCCGAAGTCCTCTTCCGCAAGGGAGACGCCGCAGGTGCTTTCGATGCGTATAAGGCTGGTATCAAAGCCCATATGGACCGTATGCAGAAGGAACTTGCCGAGTGGGATGCCGCGGGTTATTCCAAGACCAATCCGGACATGACGCCCATGGACGAGGCCGATATCACGGCCTACCTGGCCAGCGCTGCCGTAGCCCAGACCGCCGGTGAACTCACCATGCAGGACATCATGCTGCAGAAGTATGTGGCCATGGGTTTCAACATTGAGAACTGGAACGACATGCGGCGCTTTAACTTCAGCGCCGGCAACGTGGGAGACTTCGGTGTCGTCTATCCCGGCTACGACCGCGGTCCTCTGTTCGCCGGTCAGGCCAAGCTGGTGGGTACTTCCAAGACGGATCCTCAGTATTGGATTCGCCGCTGGAGGCTTCCCGCTACCACAGAGCTCAACTACAATGCCACCAATGCCAAGGCGGCCAACAAGCACGCTACGGAAGATGATATCTGGAGCATCCCCGTCTGGTGGGACTGCGCCACCGATGCCGAGTACTACGGATATATCCGTTAAACCCTTTGCTTATGAGTAACACTCCTACTCCCCACATCGGGGCCCAATACGGACAAATCGCACCCACGGTCATCATGGCCGGAGACCCGCTCCGCGCCAAATTTATGGCCGACCACTACCTGGAGAATCCCGTCCAGTTCAACAACGTACGCGGTATGCTGGGCTTCACCGGAACGTATAAAGGCAAGCCCGTGAGCGTGATGGGTCACGGAATGGGAATTCCTTCCATCGCCATCTATACTTACGAGCTGTTCAACTTCTACGATGTGAAGACCATCATCCGCATCGGCTCGGCAGGTGCCTACCACAAGGACCTGAAGATCGGCGACCTGGTGCTGGCCATGGGCGCCTGCACGGACTCCAACTATGCCGCACAGTACCAGCTGCCGGGCACCTTCTGTCCCATTGCCGATTTCGACCTGCTGGTAAAGGCCGTGGATACCTGCAAGAAGCTGGATTACCGTTTCAAAGTGGGTAACGTCCTTTCCTCCGACGTATTCTACTCCGACAACCCCCAGGGAGACAAGTGGATGAAGATGGGCGTACTGGCTGTGGAAATGGAAGCCGCCGCCCTCTATATGAACGCCGCCCGTTCCGGCAACCGCGCCATGGCCCTGTTCACCGTTTCGGACCATATCGTCACCGGCGAGGTAACCACCGCCGAAGAACGCCAGACCACCTTCACCCGCATGATGG
The DNA here is from genome assembly GCA_017962065.1 of Bacteroidales bacterium. GTDB lineage: Bacteria > Bacteroidota > Bacteroidia > Bacteroidales > UBA932 > Cryptobacteroides. The sequence goes on along the minus strand of JAGCWB010000078.1, from coordinate 2,012 downwards.
ACGTGGCCCTTTCCCTGATTTAACTTGGAGCGATGATTTTTTCAGACCTCTCGTGGAGCACGTGTCGATTCCGGAAGAAAGGGAGGGGGAATAACCTTGTTCCTGTTTTTGTTAACTTTCTGATTATTATATACTTACGCAATGTCCTCCCGACTTCTTGACCGGGAGGACATTGTGTAAATAGTTGGTAATTAAATGCTTAACAAAAACGGCTTTCTAGCAATAACATTCGGTTTTTTTTGCTATTCCGGGTAATTTCGGCTAACTTTCGCAAAATTTTAAATTACTCCCTGAGTTCCCATGAAACATCTCAGACTCACTGTCCTCTTTTTCCTGGTGCTGGCGGCCGTTTCCTGCCAGAAAGAAAGTGTATCGCCCGTAGACAATTTGCCGGCCCCCGAAAACTTTGCCGAAGGCATAGACAATTCCGTAAAGCCCGGCGACAGTTTCTTCGATTATTGCAACGGAGCCTGGCTCAAAAAGCAGGACCCTCATCCGGCCCGGAACATCGGCGGGTTGTATGATGGTGAAGTCGCCATGCAGCAGCGCGTAGAGCAGATGAAGAATTCGGTTCCCGATATCGGGCGCTTCTATCAGCTGCTGGACAATATCTATACGCAGCCGGAAAAGGAACTCGCCTTCATCGATGCTCAAAAAGCTGCCGTCAAAAAACCGGAAAGCAAGGAGGAGGCTTTCCGTGCCATCGGCAAGATGATGGCCGATGGCGTCCCTTTCCCCTCCATCAGTTTTTACCTGTTATGGGATGGCAGCCAATTGAAAGGCTACCTTGTACCGCCAACCCCTTCTCCACTGGCTGTAGAGAACGGAAATGACAACCTCATTCCTCTTATGGCCACCAAGGCAGATGTTTCGCTGGCCGCAACCTGTATCATTGAAGGGATGGGGATGAACCCCGATCTGTTTGTGACAGACCCGGCATTGGATTCGTATTGGGAGGCGTTTGGGAATAAGTCCCTGGATGAGCTCTACGACATGATGCTTGACAATTGGGACTATTTCCGGCTGTTTGCTACCGAGATTCCCGGAATGACCAGGGAATTTGCACAGTCTCAGGCCAGAACCTCGTTATCCTACACCCTTTCCTATCATTTTGCACAACAGTTTGTGCCGCAGAGCCTGAAGGACAAGTACTTGGGAATCACCCGGGAAATACAGGCCTCACTCCGCAAGCGTATTGAAAACGTGGAATGGATGAGCACCACCACCAGGCAGAACGCGCTGGATAAATTGGATCATTACGGTCTGTTTGTAGGATTTCCGGACCAGTGGCATACAGACTGCGTGGCAAGCTACGACGGATGCGAGACCTTATCGGAGGCGGTTTGCCGGAACTATCGGGGAATTCTGAAGCTCAAGGGACTTCTGATGGGCGGCGGCGATGTGTTTTCGTATTACATCACCCGGACCTTCCTGAACAGCAGCAATGAGATGGAGGCGTCGGACCTTACGATGGTCAATGCCATGTATTCTCCAGCAGAGAACTGTGTGCTGATTTACCCGGCCATCCTGCTTCCTCCCGTCATGCCGGACGAAGGGGTGAGCGAAGCGTTCCATTATGCCGCTTTTGTCAGCATCGGCCATGAGTTTACGCACGGATTTGATACGAAGGGTTGCACCTATGACAAGTACGGAAGGAAGCACAACTGGTGGACGGTGGCCGACAAGATGTCTTTCGACGACCGCAAGCAGAACATCATCCATTGCTACAGCACCATGTTGCTGGATGAGGAGCGTAACCCTTCGGCCTATGGCGACGGGGAACGCACCCAGACCGAAAACATTGCCGATCTGGGCGGCTTCCTGGCCGTGTTAGACGCTTACAAGGCGCATTTGGAGGCGCAGGGCTTTTCCGGAGAGAACTATAAGGAGCAACTGCGCAAGTTCTATCAGGCGTATTCCTATAACTGGCGTGTCCAGTACAATGATGCCAAGTTCCAAATCCTGATCAACAGCGACATCCATTCCCATGCCCGCCTGCGCGTGAACGGCGT
>JAGCWB010000077.1 GCA_017962065.1 Bacteroidales bacterium | reverse complement strand
GGCCAAGGTGGTGGTTGTGGTAGCCCACGAAGCCGATTGGGAGCGCACTGAAATAGATGACGAAGGCGAGCAGATACAGGCGCGTCGCGAGACTGTGGTTTACGCAGGCACGCAGAAGAACCTTAACGCCACCTGGTGGGGCAAGAAGGTGGAGTAGGCGATGAGTAGAGTTATTTTAACCCTAATGACACTTATCCCGGGCCTGTTACTGCAGGCCCAGGTTAAAGTGTCGGTTCACGAAACCGCCGCCGATCAGCCGCGTATTCCGGCCGAAATATACGGCCAGTTCTCGGAACATCTGGGACGCTGTATATATGAAGGTATATGGGTTGGTCCGGATTCCGATATCCCCAATATAGATGGTTACCGCACCGACGTTCTTAACGCCCTGAGGGATCTTAGTGTTCCCGTTCTGCGCTGGCCCGGCGGCTGCTTTGCCGACGAGTACCACTGGATGGACGGAATAGGCCCCAGGGAAAACCGTCCCCAGATGGTTAACAACAACTGGGGCGGCACAGTAGAGGACAACTCATTTGGTACACACGAATTCCTGAATCTTTGCGAAATGCTTGGGACTCAGCCGTATATCAGCGGAAACGTTGGCTCCGGCACCGTTGAAGAGCTTGCAAAGTGGGTGGAGTACATGACGGCCGAAGAAGGCACTATGGCCGATTTGAGGGCCGCCAATGGCCGCAAGGAGCCCTGGAAGGTTAAATACCTTGGAGTAGGTAACGAAAGCTGGGGCTGCGGCGGTGATATGGATGCCGAATATTATGCCGATGTTTACAAGCGCTATGCCCTGTATGCCAGGAACTACGACGGCAACAAACTGTTCAAGATTGCCTGCGGCGCCTCTGAAGACGACTACAAGTGGACAAAGACCGTAATGAAAAAGGCCGGAGGCAGGCTTAACGGCCTTTCCCTCCACTATTACACCGTTCCGGGCTGGGACTGCGACAAGGGAAGTGCCACGGACTTTACGGCCGATGAGTATTACAATACCTTAACCCGTACCGCCGGTGTAGAGGAAATCCTGCGCAACCACATTGCCATAATGGATTCCTACGATCCTGACCGCAAAGTAGCCCTTATACTTGACGAATGGGGCACATGGTACGAGGTTGAGCCCGGTTTCATCGAAGGGCACCTGTACCAGCAGAACACCATGCGGGATGCCATGGTTGCGGCAATAAACCTGAACATTTTCCATAAGTACACCAACCGCCTCAAGATGTGCAACATTGCACAAGTTGTGAACGTGCTGCATTCAATGATACTCACCGACGGTCCAAGGATGCTGCTCACGCCCACATACTATATCTTCAAGATGTTCAAGGTGCATCAAGATGCTACTTATGTCCCGGTGTCCTACAGCCCTGGAAGCATTACTTCCACCAGCGGTGCCTCTATGGAGAATTTCAGCATATCGGCCTCGCGCGACAAAAATGATGTGCTGCATGTATCCATGGCCAATCCTTACCTGGACCGTGAGCAGAAAGTCACTCTTTCTTTCGATGAGCTGAAGCCCAAAGGCGTATCGGCCCAGATACTAAAGGCCGATGGAATCAATGCCTATAACGACTTTGGAAAGGCTCCTTCCGTGAGTCCGGCGGCGTTTTACGGCGCCAAGGTATCAGGAAAGACGCTTACGCTTACTCTTCCCCCTGCATCCGTTGTGGTGCTGGAGGTCAAATAAAAAATCCCGAGGTTTTCAAGGCCTCGGGATTTTCTTTAAGCTTTGAATTTCACTGCCGCTTCCTCTACAGGGAGACAGGCGGTGTAATTCTTTATCCAGGTATCGAACCCTGCGATATCTTCCGGGGTGGGGGCTATTTCCGTTCCGGTATTGCCGCCGAAGACAACCTTTTCCAGATAATCGGCAAGGCTTAACTTGGATGTGTTGTTAACAACGTAGGCTGCAAGTAGGGCGATGCCCCAGGCGCCGCCTTCGCCGGCGGTTTCCATTACGGAAATGGGCGTACCAAGCGCAGCGGCAAGCACCTTCTGGCCAACTCCTGGAGTCTTGAACAGGCCGCCGTGGCCGGTTATGCGGTCCACCTTAACTTGTTCTTCCTTGAACAGGACGTCGTTTCCAATCTTGAGAACGCCCACGGATGCATACAGGTGCGAGCGCATGAAGTTGGCAAGGTTGAACTTGTCAAGGGCGTTACGCACAAACAGGGGCCTGCCTTCCTGAAGACCCGTTACAGGCTCTCCGGAGAAGTAATTGTAGGCTATAAGGCCGCCGCAGTCCGGGTCACCCTTTAAAGCGTTGTTGTAAAGCTTACCAAACACTTCGTTCATGTCCACGGGGATTCCAAGCAGCTGCTGGTATTCCTTGAACAGGCCGACCCATGCGTTGAGGTCACTTGTGCAGTTGTTGCAGTGAACCATGGCAACGGGCGAGCCGTCGGGGGTTGTGACTATGTCAATGACCTCGTGGGGCTTTTTCAGGTCTTTTTCAAGCACTATCATGGAGAACGACGATGTTCCGGCCGATACGTTGCCGGTGCGCACCTTAACGGCGTTTGTGGCAACCATTCCAGTGCCTGCGTCACCTTCCGGAGGGCAGAAGGGAACACCCGGCTTAAGATGACCGGAAATGTCCAGATAGCGGGCGCCGTCTTCCGTAAGCACTCCTGCGTTTTCTCCGGCCAGAAGAACCTTGGGAAGGATATCGGCCAGCTTCCAGGGATAACCCTTGGGGGCCACCAGCTTGTCAAAAGCCTCTATGCGCTTTTTGTCAAAGTCCTTGGTGTTTGCGTCAATTGGCATCATGCCTGAAGCGTCGCCAACGCCAAGCACCTTATGCCCGGTGAGTTTCCAGTGGATGTAGCCGGCAAGGGTTGTGAAGAACACCACGTCTTTCACGTGGGGCTCACCGTCCAGGATGCACTGGTAAAGGTGCGAAAGGCTCCAGCGCAGAGGCATGTTGAACTTGAACAGTTCACTGAGCTCTTTGGCCGCTTCCCCAGTGTTGGTGTTGCGCCAGGTGCGGAAGGGAATCAGCAGCTGGTCGGCGCTGTTGAAGGCCATATAGCCGTGCATCATTACGCTTATGCCAATTGCGGCAAGGGAAGTGATTTCCGTATTGTAGTGCACGCGTACGTCTTCCCTCAGGTTTGAATAGCACTTTTGGAGGCCGGTCCAGATGGCATCCAGGCTGTATGTCCAGTAGCCGCCTTCGAACTGGTTTTCCCACTCGTGGCTGCCCTGGGCGATGGGATTGTGTTTCTCATCAATAAGGACAGCCTTTATGCGGGTGCTTCCGAATTCGATACCCAGGATGGCTTTCCCGGCGTCGATGGTTTTACGTGCGGTCATATTACATCAGGGCTTTGTTCAGCAGATAGTAAACTTCGTTCATCTTAAGTTCGCGTTTGAACTTGTGGATGGTGGTATCCTTGCCGATATGCAGGAATTCCACACCGGTGAATTCGGCAAAGTCGCCCCAGTCTTCGGCCGTAATGTCATAGCTGAAAGCGGAGTGGTGGGTACCGCCGGCCAGGATCCATGCGCATGCGCCGATCTCGAAGCTGGGACGGGGAATCCATAGGGCCGATGCCACGGGAAGTTTGGGCATAGGCTTGGGCTCGATACAATCTACATCCTGTACGATTACGCGGAAGCGGTTGCCAAGGTCAACCAAGGTAGCCTTTGCGCCGGGGCCGGTCTTGGAAGTGAACACCAGACGGGCGGTGGGC
>JAGCWB010000076.1 GCA_017962065.1 Bacteroidales bacterium | reverse complement strand
TGGATGTCACCAAGTACAATATTGAACCTAAGAAAAAGATCGTTTAACAATGAGACACAATAGAGCAGTCAATCATCTTGGTCGCCAGAGCGGTCACCGCAAGGCTATGCTGGCCAACATGGCATCCTCCCTTATCCTGAAGAAGAGGATCACCACCACCGAGGCCAAAGCCAAGGCCCTGAAGCCTTACGTAGAACCCCTCATCACCAAGTCCAAAGAAGACACCACTCACTCCCGCCGTGTAGTGTTCAGCTACCTCAAGGACAAAGAGGCAACCGCCGAACTCTTCCGCACCGTGGCCCCCAAGGTGGCTAACCGTCCCGGTGGATATCTCCGTATCCTCCACACCGGTTTACGTCATGGCGACGCAGCCGAAATGGTAATGGTAGAGCTCGTGGACTTCAACGAGGCCGCCCTTGCTTCCGGCAAGAAAGAGGCCAAGAAGACCACCCGCCGCAGCCGCGCCAAGAAGGCCGAGGCAGCCGAGGCTCCCGCAGCCGAAGCTCCTGCAGCAGAGGCACCCGCCGCAGAGTAAGGATGTCATTCATCCATAAAGCACCCAGCCTTCCCCGGCCGGGTGCTTTTGCGTATATCGGCGTTTTTGGCTAAATTTGTAAGCTAAACTATATTCTATGGACTCACGGATAGGACTTTTTTGCGATGTTTTCCCTCCCATCATGGACGGAGTTGCTGTATGTGTTCAGAACTATGCATACTGGATGCAGAAGAAAACGGGCAATGTTACGCTCGTAACCCCGCACAAGAACAACGCCCATTACAAAGACTACCCCTACGACATTCTTGACTGGATGTCGGTCCCCGTTATCGGCCGGGAACCTTATGTGACGGGAATACCTCAGATAGACCCCGTTTTCCAGTATAAACTGCTTCAGCGCAAGTTTAAAATAGTCCACGCCCATTCGCCCTTCTCTACCGGCGTACTGGCCATGCAGGTTGCAAAGCTAAGCGGCGTCCCTTTTGTGGCCACCTTCCACTCCAAATTCAAGGACGACTTCAAAAAGGAAGTGCACTCCGATTTTATAGTGAATCAGATGATAAAGGTGGTGGTGGACTTTTTCAACAAGGCCGATGAAGTTTGGGTTCCCCAGGAATCGGTGAAGGAAGTAATACGCGAATATGGCTACAAAGGTCCGCTGGAGGTGGTGGAAAACGGCACGGACCTGGTGGCCGATTATCCGGAAAGCTACTTCCAGGATGCCAGGGCTTCGCTAGGTGTCAAGCCTGAGGAGTTTGTGCTGCTGTTCGTAGGCCAGCATATTTGGCAAAAGAACACAAGGCTTGTGATAGACGCCCTGGAGCGGCTTAAAGACGTCCCCTACCGCATGTTCTTCGTTGGTACCGGCTATGCGGCCGAGGAGATGAGGCAACTGGTGCACGAAAAAGGGCTGGACAGCAAAGTTACCTTTGTGGGTGTTATCACCGAGCGTGAAAAGATAGTGAAATACTACGCCGCGGCCGATCTTTTCCTTTTCCCCTCGCTGTACGACAATGCTCCGCTGGTGGTAAAGGAGGCCGCAGCCCTGCACACTCCTGCCATCATGGTGGAAGGTTCCACCGCCGCAACAATTATCCGTGACGGAGAGAACGGTTTTCTGTCGGCAGGTTCGCTGGAGTCGTTCTCGGACAAGGTTCGAAGCCTTATCGCAAACAGGGAAACTGTCCGTAAGGTTGGCCTTGCAGCATCCCGTACCATAGCCCGCAGTTGGGAAGACGTTGTGGACGAAGTACTTGACCGCTACGCCGCCCTCATAGCCCGCAAATCCAGGTAAAGTGCCTCCGCCAGGGCACTTTTTTTATCGGCCCCGATTAAAAGAGAGATTTTTTTAGTATATTTGAGGACTGTTAACACGATAATTTTAAAAAAACACTAAATATCATGACTAAAACCAAAAGCAACAGCAATCTTGTAGCCATTATTACAATGTGCTTCATCTTTGCAATGATTTCCTTTGTAACCAACATGGCCGCACCGTTCGGCAACATCTGGAAGGGCCAGTACAACTGGGCTGCCATGATGGGTAACATGATGAACTTCGCCGCATACCTGTTCATGGGTATCCCTGCAGGCAAGATGCTTATGAAGATCGGTTACAAGAAAACCATGCTCATCGCCCTGGCAACCGGTTTTGTGGGCATCTGCGTCCAGTATCTTTCCAGCTTCACCGTACTTGGAGGCAATGCAATTTACGTTTATCTCCTTGGCGCCTTCATCTGCGGGTTCAGCGTTTGCATGCTCAACACCGTGGTGAACCCCATGCTTAACCTCCTTGGCGGCGGCGGCAACAAGGGTAACCAGTACATCCAGATTGGCGGTACTTTGAATTCCCTCGCCGGAACCCTCACTCCGCTGCTGGTTGGTATCCTTATCGGCACCGTGACCGACAGGACCGCAATGACGGACGTTGTTCCTCTTCTTTTCATCGCAATGGCAGTATTCGCCGTCGCTTTTGTGATTATCTGGTTTGTCAATATTCCCGAGCCCACCCTCAACCGCCCGTCCGTCAAGTACGAGCACAGCGCCTGGAATTTCCGTCACACCGTCCTTGGCGTAATTGCAATCTTCTTCTATGTGGGTACTGAAATCGGCATCCCTGCACAGCTCAACTTCTATATCTCGGACCTTGGCTTTGAAGGTTCTGCCGCCGTTGCAGGCTTCCTTGCCGCTGTTTACTGGTTCCTCATGATGGTAGGCCGATTCATCAGCAGCGGTATCAGCGCAAAGGTATCGGCCCGTACCCAGATGACTTGTGTGGCTTCCCTGGCAATCATCCTTCTGCTTATTGCCATCTTCCTGCCGGAGAGCATCAGCATGACTGTGAAGGGCCATGCAGTTCCAACCAAGTGCGTATTCATCGCAGCCTGCGGTATTTGCACTTCCATCATGTGGGGCGGCATTTTCAACCTTGCCGTTGAAGGTCTTGGCAAGTACACCGAGGAAGCCTCCGGTATCTTCATGATGATGGTTGTGGGCGGTGGTATCATGCCCCTCATCCAGGAATTCATCGCAAAGCAGGCCGGCCCTATCGCCAGCTACTGGCTGGTTATCGCCATGCTTGCATACATCCTCTTCTTCGCCCTCATCGGCTCCAAGAACGTTAACAAAGATATCCCGGTAGATTAATTATATATGGCAAAAGATCTTGTAATTGGCATTGACGTAGGCGGACAAACCACCAAATGCGGCATTGTGGATGCCCGTGGTTCCGTTCTGGCCCAGACAGTTATCCGTACCGATACTTATGAAGAGGTAATGCCCTTCATAGCCGAGCTGGCCGAAGCCCTCAACCGTATTATCGCCGAAGCAAAGGCCGAGGGCCGCATCCGCGGCATTGGCGTAGGCGCACCTAACGGCAACTACTACACCGGCTGCATAGAGAGCGCACCTAACCTGAAGTGGGCCCACGAGAAAGTGGAATTCGCCAAACTCCTGAGCGAGCAGATGAACGGCATTCCCGTATCCCTCACCAACGACGCAAACGCTGCTGCAGTGGGAGAAATGACCTACGGCGCAGCCCGCGGTATGAAGAACTTCATCATGATTACCCTTGGTACCGGCGTTGGTTCAGGTATCGTCATCAACGGTGAGGTGGTTTACGGTCATGACGGTTTTGCCGGATAACTTGGCCACACCACCGCCGTCCGTCACAACGGCCGTCAGTGCGGCTGCGGCAAGCACGGCTGCCTGGAGGCATACTGCAGCGCTATCGGCGTAGCACGTACCGCCCGCGAATGGCTGGAAATGAGCGACGAGCCTTCTACCCTCCGTTCCCTGGACAAGATTACGTCCAAAGATGTGTACGATGCCGCCAAAGAGGGTGACAAGCTTGCCCTTAAGATCTTCGACTTCACCGGCCGTATCCTTGGCGAAAAACTGGCCGATTTCATTGCTTTCTCGGCCCCGGAGGCCATAGTCCTCTTCGGCGGCCTGGCCCGCTCCCAGGAATTCCTCACGGAGCCCATCCTCAAAGCCATGAACGAGAATGTGCTTCCTTTGTGGAGAGACAAGGTTCAGCTGGTTTACTCACAGCTCAAGGAGTCCGATGCCGCCATCCTTGGCGCCTCGGCCCTGGCATGGGAACTGTAATGTGTCTCTGATGAAGAAAGTGTTTGTATTGGGGGCGCTGGCTGTTGCTGGCGCCTTCATTTTAGGGTGCTCCGGGCCTTCTGTTGATGTAGAGGCCGAGCTTGCGAAGATGAGCGTGCGGGAAAAGGTAGGACAGTTGTTCTGCCTCAGGCCGGAAGCTCTGGATACCACCATACACTATGTGAGTTCCGATGAACTGCCATCTTTTCACCTGCAGGAGGTAAACGACCGCATGCGCGCCCTGGCGGCAGAATATCCCGTTGGCGGCATTACGCTTTTTGCACATAATATCAGCGATCCTTCGCAATTGGCGGGCTTTGTTGCCGATATCCGTGCCTTGCCCGGCGCGCCGCTTCTTTGTGTTGACGAAGAAGGCGGCCGCGTGGCGCGCCTTGCGAATAATCCTGCCTTTGGCCTGCCCAAGTACGAGAGCATGGCGGCTTTTCGTGGGCCGCGGCAGGTGTATAGGGCAGCGCGTACTATCGGCAAGTATCTGGCCCATTACGGCTTTGACGTGGATTTTGCTCCGGTGGCCGACGTTAACACCAATCCGGAGAACATAGTGATTGGCAACAGGGCTTTTTCTTCCGATCCGTCCGATGCCGCCCGCAAGGTAAAGGCTTATGTGCGCGGTCTCCGTAAAGCAGGCGTTATCAGTTGCTTAAAGCATTTTCCCGGTCACGGTGACACCAAGGCCGATACTCACTTTGGTTATGCCGTAAGCGAGAAAACCTGGGAGCAGATGCTTTCATGCGAAATGATTCCTTTCAAGTCCGGCATCGCTGCCGGAGCGCCTATGGTGATGAGTGCGCATATCTCCGTGCCAGCAGTTACCGGTTCAGACGTGCCCTCTACGCTTTCTCCTGTGGTGCTTGGGGAGAAATTACGTGGTGAACTTGGCTTTGAAGGCGTAATAGTTACCGACGCTATGGAAATGGGCGCTATTGCGCGCGAGTATGCTGTTTCCGAGGCCTGCGTCCTGGCGATATTAGCTGGCGCCGACATGCTCCTATGCGTCAAAGACTACCCTGCAGCGTTTGACGCAGTGCTTTCTGCGGTGGAGGACGGTGTTATTTCCGCTGAGCGCCTGGACACCAGCGTCCGCCGCATCCTGCAACTGAAGCACCGGGGACGGCGCTAGCCGCCCTGGCCGGACCTAGGCTCCATCGACGGGACTGCATTTTTTAGAAAAAGTACAGAAAAAATTTGCAAGTTCAAATTTTTGCCGTATATTTGCAGTCCCGTTCAACGGGAGCTCATTAAAATACTGCGGAAATAGCTCAGTTGGTAGAGCACGACCTTGCCAAGGTCGGGGTCGCGAGTTCGAGTCTCGTTTTCCGCTCAAACGAACAGGACAGCCTTCATGGTTGTCCTGTTTCGTTTGGTACGAGACTGCGAAGCGCCCCCGTCCCCCGAGGGGACCGCCACTCAAAAAAACGGCCAATTCACTCCGGAGCATCCCATCCTTCCCGCCAACTGGCGGTTAACTTGTTGATAATCAGTACCTTCCTATATAGTTCTCGTTCAAAAACCGAACGAGGACTATGCGGTAACGCGCTTGTAATCAGGCATTTAGCCGCCAGTGGTTGTGGGGTGGAACCGGCTCTGAGGGTCCATGTGGTGGACCTTCGGGGTTACATTTGGGGTGAAAATGGGGTTGAGGGTCCAGCCGGGGGACCTTCGCTGGCTTCAAGGGTGGGGATTGGTGTAGGATTATTTGGGAAGTTGGTGGGAATGAGTTATTTTTGTATAATAGAAGTATGAAACGCATAAGATACATAGTGCTGGCTGTCCTTCTGGTGTTGTTTGGATGCACCAGAAGGGAGATTATGCCTGTGCCCGGTCAGAAGGAGGAGCAGAAGGAAGAGCAGAAGCAGGATGAAGGTGGCCAGGAAGGGGGCGAACAAGGCCAGGAAGAGGGTGGAGAGGAAGGCGGACAAGGCGGAGAAGAAGGCGGAGAAGAAGGTGGAGAGGAAGGTGGAGAGGAAGGCGGACAAGGTGGAGAAGAAGGCGGAGAAG
>JAGCWB010000075.1 GCA_017962065.1 Bacteroidales bacterium | reverse complement strand
GGTTCCGCCGACGCCGTTGCTTCCCTGGAGAAAGCGAACGAACTGGGTGAAGCCCAGGCTTCCAAGCTCCTCTCCACCAACTTCCTCAAGCAGGGCCAGGCCCTCCTGAAGGCCGGTAAGAACGCCGATGCCATTGCCGCCCTGGAGAAGTCCAACAGCTACGCAGAGAGCGCCAACGCCTACATGCTCATTGCCAGCGCCTACACCAAGAGCGGCAAGAGCAGTAACGCCATCGAGGCCTACAAGAAGTATCTGGAGCTCGCCCCCAACGCCAAGAACACCGAGGACATCATCTTCACCATTGCCGCCACCGCCCAGAAGGCCGGCGACAAGGCTACCGCCAAGGAGTATTACGGCAAGCTCTCCGGCAGCGCCAAGTACGCCGCCCAGGCCGCCGCTCAGCTCAAGACGCTGTAACTGTCATTTCTCCCATAGCAGAACCGTCCTTTCCCATTTTGGGGAGGGCGGTTCTGTTTTACACGCCGTGAGGCATAATAGATAAATAGTCGTATCTTTGCAGCATGAAATCACTGGAACTGTTAGCACCGGCCCGTACGGCCGATATTGGCATTGCAGCCATAGACTGCGGGGCCGATGCCGTATACATAGCCGGACCGGCCTTTGGAGCCCGGCAGGCTGCGGGAAATAGCATAGAGGATATTGCCCGGCTGTGCGAATATGCGAGGCGTTATGGTGTCCGTATCTATGCTACAGTGAATACGCTGCTGGAACCCGAAGAGCACCCTGAGGCTCAAAAGCTGGTGCAGGATTTGGAAAAGGCTGGCGTGAATGCGCTCATTGTACAGGACCCTGCGGTGCTTTCCATGAGTGACAGCCTTATCATGCATGCATCTACCCAGTGTGCCCTGCGAACTCCCGAAAAGGCCAAGGGGCTGGAAAGCCTGGGTTTTGGCCGACTGGTACTGGAAAGGGAATTGTCTCTGGAACAGATCAAAGCAATCAGTGAAGCGGTCCATACAGAAATTGAATTCTTTGTGCACGGAGCCCTGTGCGTATGCTACAGTGGCCAGTGCTACCTCTCCGAATACCTTACCGGCCGAAGCGCCAACCGTGGTGCCTGTGCACAGCCTTGCCGTAGCCTCTACGACCTGGAGGACGCAGAAGGCAAGGTCCTGGTAAGGAATAAACCCCTCCTGTCCCTTAAGGATTACAATCTGTATCACCGGCTGGAAGACCTGGCCGGGGCCGGCGTAAGTTCCTTCAAAATTGAAGGCCGCCTAAAGGGAGAGTCATATGTTCTCAATGGAGTGAAAGCCTACTCCGAGGCCCTGGACCATCTGGTGGCGCGCGACCCGGACAAGTACTGCCGGGCTTCTTTTGGTCGCGTCAGCGGAGGCTTCACCCCAGACCTCAACAAAACCTTCAACCGTGGCTATACAGAGTTATTTCTGGACGGGAAGCGTGGCCAGTGGGCTGCCGAGGGCGGCGGAGAGTATGTGGGAAAGGTCAAACGCCTAACCCCTGCCGGTTTTATCCTGGATCCGGCATCACCGGATATAAAGCTGTGTAACGGAGACGGCTTCACCTTCGAAGGAGGCGGTGTGAGAGCCGATATTGCGGAAGGATACACTGTTCAGTGCAAGAAGGTAGACACCCTCAAAGAAGGCACCCGGCTTTACCGCAACATCAGCACAGCGTTTGAAAAGCAGCTGGAAGCAGCAAAGCCTGTACGGGAAATCCCTGTACAACTCTCTGTGGAAATCAATGGCTCTATTCTGGTAAAAGCGCTGTCGGAGGATGGCCGTGCCGCCAGCATCCAGCCAGAAAAGCCTGTGGATATAGCTCGAGATGCAGAGAAAATGGTTCAGAACATAAATACGCAGCTGGGTAAACGTAGCGGCCATTATAGCTTTTCCGTACACTCTCTGGCGGTTAAAGGAGACATGCCTTTCATGACGGCCTCTTTCCTTAACGGCATTCGCCGTGATTTGGCAGAGCAGCTGGATCAGTTACCCGTAAAGGCACTTCCGCTCTACCGGGGTGCCAAACAACCCAATACTTCTTTCCGGCTGGAATACCATAACAATGGTGAGCTCATGCGCACTAAATACTGCATCCGCCACCAGCTGGGCCTTTGCCCCAAACAGGGCAAGGTGAAAAAAGCAGAACCGCTCTTCCTCAAAAACGGGAAAGAGCGGCTCCAACTCATTTTTCACTGCGCCGAATGCGAAATGACGGTGCGTCACCTATAACTCGATAGACAACAATTCCTCCCCTAACTGGTGCAAAGCATGCTCAATTTTCCGGACCGTTGCAGGCCGGGGATTTGAAACGCCCATAGCGTAATGCCACAGTTGCTTTTGGTTAATCCCCGTCATACGTTCCAATCCCGATTTGGTAAATATTCTGCAATACATCCGAAGAAAGGAACGCGTGTCCATCCGAAATACAATCTGATACTCTCCCTGTAGCGCTTCCGGGACAGGATCTCCAAAATCAACGCAGGCTTCTTTCAGATAGACCAAACCGTCCACCAAGCTTTTCTTCACTTCAGACAAAGTATCTCCAATTCCGCAGATACCGTCTATCTCCTCCACATAGGCCGAATAATTATGTTCTGCCCATTCAATAACTGCATGTAGTATAGTCATAATCCAAATGATGATTTCCTCTTACCCTGACCTGCCTCCAGCCATTGATTTCAAGGAGGGTATGCAAAAGTAACTATTTTTCTATTATTTCGCAAACCCTAAATGAGCTCCAGCACAAGGTCTACGTCGCCGAAGCGGACGGTGGAGCCGCTGTTGCGCTCGATGAAGGAACGGGTGAGGGCGCCGCGCCAGACAATGTCGTCACGGGAGTAGAGGGGCAGTTCCAGCTCCACGCCATAGCTTTGGGACTTGACTTTTACGGTGGCGTTGCACTTCCAGGTGGTACGGGAGCCGCC
>JAGCWB010000074.1 GCA_017962065.1 Bacteroidales bacterium | reverse complement strand
TCTGAATGGAGTCGATGGAGAGGCCGAGGAGTCTTTCTGCAGCATTTGTCATAACCTCAGGCTCCGTGGAGATACCAACGGTGAAACGGCAGGGGACGTCCACGCGGATGTTCTGCTTGGAAAGGGCGTGGGTTAGGTTGCATTCGATGGAGATGGGCTTCAGGTCCAGATATGCATAGTCCTGGAAAACGGGCCAGATGAAAGCCGCGCCGCCGTGGATGCACTTGGCCGATGCCGTGCGTCCGGTCTTACCATAGATAACCAGGATCTTGTCCGACGGGCAGCGGCGGTAGCGCTTGAGGATGGCCGCGAGCGTGACGAAAACCACGGCCACGATAATGAGGATCAGGGTAAGTTGTGTCATAATTTATACGGTATATGAGTTAATTTCTTCTACAAGTACGGTATTGGAATCCAGTGCGTCAACCACACGGATGGCGCTGCCGGTCTTGAGGGGCTGGTCGCTCTCCGTTACGGCGTCGTATTCACGCACGGCTCCGGAGATGGTAATCTGTACCTTGCCCATGCCGCCGCGGGCTGCGGGAACTGTAAGATAAACCTTTCCCTCGCATCCTGCGGCCGATTTCTGCAGGTTGATGTTACCGCTCTGCTGCATGCTTGAGAGCCACTTGAACATGTACATCACAATGGCAACCAGGGCAATGCCGATAAGGACGGAAACCACGATGAGAACGGGAGTGGAACTTATGCTGTCCTGCAGCAGGATTGCACTCCAGCCGAATCCCAGGATGAAGTTCACGAAATTTCGGAACGTGTACAGGTTGGAGCCGCCCTCTATATTAGAAAGGTCTGCTCCGTCCATGGAGGTGTCCACGTCCAGGTCGAAATCCGTTGCGCTGTCTGCATCGGCCCCCACAAATGTGAGGATGCTCTGGATGATGAAAATGAGTGAAGCCGTAAGGGTAACTCCCCACAGGACCTTCATTAAAAGGCTGAGTCCAGCCCACCAAGTTGCTATCATAGTGCTATTTTGTTTGGTTTCTTTCGCAAAGATAATAAACTTTTATTGATTTGCAATAATATTTTATAAATTTTCGCAAAATTTTTTCTGCGGTGTGCGTTGGCTCTGCGTCGGCCGGAGTGGCTTGAAAGTATTGTTTTACATCGATTTTTTACTAATTTTGTAGAAATAAATCTATTAGCAGTATGGAACAATTGCCTCTCACTTTCGTTCAGTCCACGGTTGAACCGGACATTCAGGAGTGCTTTACTCCCGCTTACAATTTCACAAAACTCAGTTCTTCCAACGGCAGGCTGGCTTTTACTACGGGCAAGATTTATTGGCTTCCCGATAATCCCATCGCCTTGATGGACCAGGGTTGGGTTCTCAATATATCGGAAGTGGCCGGGTGCGACAAATACGGTCTTACCGGCTTTATTATCCGCCTGACGGACGGAAAGGAGCTACGTTTCTCCAACGTAGGAGCCAAGATGCGTGATGGAATATCGGAAGCCATTGAAGCGCACCGCTCAGATAAAGTTGCCGATGAACCCGCAGCGGACGCAACAACAGCAGCCGCGGCTGCCGCAGCAGCAGGCCCCGCTCCGCAGGCCGCTCCCGAACAGCCGGTTCCGCCTGGAATTACTCCCGATGCCGCAGCCGAAGTGGCAGGTCTCGATAAAGTGATGGGCGTACTTGCTTATCTGGGTGTCCTGGTGATTATCCCGCTGTTAGCCGCCAAGGATTCTAAATTTGCCCGTTTCCATGCGAACCAGGGACTTATCCTTCTGATTTGCACCGTTGTAATATATATTGTTGGCAGGATATTCCCCGGCTTATCCGTCATTATCACAATTCTGGACGTAGCCGTATTCGTTCTCGCCGTCATCGGCATTATCAACGTTATCAAAGGCGAAACCAAAAAGCTGCCCCTGGTAGGTAACTTTAACATCATCGGCTAAGATACTCCGCACTTTTGTGCGTTGGCTTTGCGCCGATATAGAAAAGGTATGAACACACACGTTGTCATTATGGCCGGTGGTATAGGGAGCAGGCTGTGGCCGCTTTCTACGCCGGAGGTCCCAAAGCAGTTTATTGACGTGCTGGGCGTGGGCCGCAGCCTCATCCAGTTAACGGTGGACCGTTTTGCTCCGCTTTGCAAGATGGAGAATTTCTGGGTTGTAACCGGAGAGAAGTACGTGCCGCTGGTGCGGGAGCAGCTTCCCGGCATACCGCCGGAGCAGATTCTGGCCGAACCTGAGGGACGCAACACCGCCCCATGCATTGCATACGCATCTTGGAAAATCGCCCGAAAGGACCCCGAGGCCAATATTGTGGTAACCCCGGCCGACGCCCTTGTTCTCAAGACCGCAGAATTTGCCGATGTCATTGCCAAGGCCCTGGCCTTCACTGCCGAGCGTGACGCCATCGTCACCGTGGGCATAGCCCCCACCCGTCCGGAAACCGGCTACGGCTACATCCATGCCGCCGAGGCCATCCGCGGACAACTGGTTAAGGTGACTGAATTCAAGGAAAAGCCGGACCTGGACACAGCCATCGGCTATCTTGAAGACGGACATTATGTGTGGAATGCCGGAATATTCGTTTGGAACGTGCGTACTATCATGAGCGAACTTCGCGCTTATGCACCGCAGATTGCCGGCGTGATGGACCAGCTTGCATCGGCCTTCTTCACACCGCAGGAAACTCCGGAACTGCGCCGCCTCTTCCCCACTTGCGACAAGATTTCCATCGACTATGCGGTTATGGAAAAGAGCCCCCGCATTTATGTGATTGCCGAAGACCTCGCCTGGAGCGACCTTGGCAGCTGGGGATCGGTAATGACACATATCAAAGCCGATGAATACGGCAACGCTGTGGTTGGCTCCGATGTGCGCCTGCATGGCTGCCGGAACTGCTTTGTGCACACGGCCGATGAAAAAACCGTAGTGGTGGAAGGCCTTGACGGCTACATAGTCTCCGAGTCCAAAGACCGCCTCCTTGTATGCCGCCTGTCACAGGAGCAGCACATCAAGGAATATTCGGCATAAATTTTTCAAAAAAGCCTTGCAGATTCAAAAAAAGATTGTACCTTTGCAATCCCGTTTACGGGAAATCTCAAAACAGGAGACTCGTTAGCTCAGTTGGTAGAGCACAACACTTTTAATGTTGGGGTCTCGGGTTCGAGCCCCGAACGGGTCACAAAACAAGACAAACCAGTCTGAACGCGCTCTTAGCTCAGCTGGTAGAGCAGCTGACTCTTAATCAGCGGGTCTAGGGTTCGAGTCCCTAAGAGCGCACCAAAAAGAGAGACGAAGAAATTCGCCTCTCTTTTCGTTTATTATTCGTATATTAGTGCCATGAAAAGAGTATTATTTGGATTGTCTGTACTGCTGGCTCTGGCCGGTTGTACAAAGTTGGATCTTGAGAAGGGCATCAGAGACGGTGCACAGGATGCTGTGGACTGGATGGCCGATGTTCCGGACGGTGCCATGCTCTCGCGCCTGTGCATTCCGGGTGCGCACGACGCTGCATCGGCCGGCATTACTGACTGGACTCTATGGACCCGTACGCAGGATCTGGACCTGGCAGGGCTTTGGAACGCCGGCGTACGGGCATTCGACCTTCGACCTGCTTACAAGGACGGCGTAATGGGCATCTACCATGATAAGTACAGCGCCAACATCACCTTCCAGGAGGCCATGGACGCTCTCTCACTGGCCCTAGACCTTCATCCCAGCGAAACCTGCATAATAATAATGCGTCACGAGGTTGAAGCCGATGCAGCCAGCCCCGAATGGCATGCACACATGGCAGAATATCTGACCCCGTACCGGGAGAAAATAGTTGCCTACCACAATGGCATAACCATTGGCGAAATGAGAGGTAAGTTCCTGGTACTGAGCCGGAACGTGTACCTGAACGGGGCCATCGGCGGGCAAATTAACAGCTGGTCATCTTCCACCGTTTTACTGCAGCAGCAAAGCGCCACGGTGCAAGGAGAAAACAGCGTAACCTGGCCCCTGTGGGTGCAGGACCATTACAATCCCAAGGGGGCCGATGACAAATGGGAGCAGGTGCAGCGTATGTTCGATCTGGCCGCCGAATGCGAAGAAGAGCCATATCCTCTGGTGATAAACCACACCTCCGGCTATTTGGGCGATCTTCCGGACTACCGTTCCAACGCCCGCAACATCAACGCCCGCGCGGCACAGTACGTGCTCTCGAACTCCGCCACCGCCGGCATCGTAATGATGGACTTCGCCGGTGTAGACCGCTCCGGCGGCAAAGACGTAGGCGGCCGCACGCTAGTGGAAGCATTGATAGAAAGCTGCCGGAAGTAGGGTTTTAACCGTTTTTCCGGGGTTCCATGTGAACTATAATGTGAGACTGGGCGCCGAAGCGGGCCTTGATGCGGCGTTCCACTTCAGAGGCTTTTTCGTGGGCTTCCTGCAGGGGCTGGCTGCCATCCAGACGGATATGGACTTCGGCCGCAATACGGTTGCCAATGCGCCTGGTCCTAAGGTTGTGCGGGTCATCAACACCAGGAACGCTTCGGATGATTTCCAACATTTCGTTTTCAATATCGGCTGGAAGGGAGCTGTCCGTGAGTTCGCCAAAGGACGGGCCCAAAAGGTCCCAGGCCACTTTTACCAGCATTGCGCCTACAACTATCGAGGCCAAGGGATCCAGCACCGTCCAGCGGTTTCCAAGAAGGATGGCTCCGCCTATGCCGATGGCTGAGCCTATGGAACTTAGCGCATCCGAACGATGATGCCAGGCATTGGCTTCCAGGGCCGAGGACTCCAGTTTTCGGCCTTTGATGCGGGTGTAATGATACAGGGCCTCCTTGGCTGCGATGGATATTAGCGCCGCCCAGAGGGCCATCATGCCGGGGGCTTCCAAATTCTCACCCTGCAGCCAGCGGGCAAGTTTTCCGGCACCGCTCACCACAATTCCAACCGCCGCCGCGGCAAGGGCCAGGCCGATGAAAAGCGTTGCAATGGTTTCGTACTTGCCGTGGCCGTAATCGTGGCCGGCGTCCTGCGGCTGAGCGCTGATTCTCACAAACACCAGCACCACGATATCGGTGACAAAGTCCGACAACGAGTGCACTGCGTCCGAAATCATGGCCGCCGAATGCCCCGCCACGCCTGCCACCGTCTTCAGACCCACCAGCAGCAGGTTCACCACGCTGCCGGTTAGCGTAACGCGCGCTATTTCGCTTTCCCGATTCATGGTACAAAGATACGAAAAAATACGCCACCTTAGCAGTTGGAAATACCTTATTCGTTATGGCAAACAATACCTCGCGCAGCCGCAGGGTGCTGTTATGGGTGGTTGCGGTGATTATCGCCGCACTTGCAGGCGTCTGGCTATTCAATAACCGCAGGCAGGCCACGGAGTCAACGCTTTTGGGGTATATCCAGGCTCACGGTGGTGGTACTCGCCCTCTCCCCTGTTACCCCTGGCGGTTAAGCGCTTGATTCTCAACGGGTTGTCGTATAGTAATCGTTCAAAAAGCGAACGATTACTATATGATAACGCGCTGGTACTCAACCACTTAGCCGCCAGTCACAACTTCTTCTCTTGTAGCGATTTAATGGAAAAACGGCTCTGAAGGTCCCGCCAATGGCCCCTCGGAGATACAATCGAAGCGTGTCGGACGCACATAGTGCGGGTAGCGTCCCATTTTTCAGGACACTACCCGCAAAAAAGGCCGATTTTGACGGTAGTGTCCCTGCTTTTGGGACACTACCCGCAGTAAAGTGCCATACCTCCCCCACCCTTTCACACTTAGGTATGAACTAAGGGACTTTGTGCGCTTAAAATTTAAAAATGAGTAGTACATAACTTACCTCTCCAAATTGCGAATTTAACCATTTCCTTTAGGAAAAGCAACAAAAACTTCAGGAAAGTATCCACAATTGTCAACATTGTTGTCAACATGTCCACATTGTCTCCGCCAAGCCTACACTTCCCCTCTTTACCGATTGACAGATAATCCCCATTTTGCGTTCAGTTGGCCGTTAAGTATCTGATTATCAGTGATTTGTCATATAATAATCGTTCAATAACCGAACGATTACCATACAGGAACACATTGATTGTCAGGGTATTAGCAGCCAAGGATAATGTTGAAGGAACGACGATGTAACTATAAAGATTCTCATTATTTAGCGCTTTTTACGACGCTTGTAACCAGCAACAAGTTCGCTGGTTTTAATATTGGGATCTGCGTCCTCGCCGCCCGAATCACTTAAATATCTGGGCTTGACAGATGATGAATAATCATATCCACCGGCGAAGGAAAGTGCAGACTTGATTATGTCTAGATTTAGAGCCTTTTCCAGACGAGCGATAGTTTCCAGCGTCATATTGGAACTGCCTTTTAGCAGATTGGAAACGTATTGTTGGGTACATCCCATACGCCTGGCCAGTTCCACTTGCGTGACCGACTGCTCCTCCATTGCTCGCAATACCTGAAGCGTTATATGACGTGAGTATTTAAGCCAATACTCATTATCCCTACGCCACTGCGCCTCCTCGCGCCAACGTGACGGGGTGGAAGACTGATGAGTCTCCAGAAATTCAGTTACCCTGCTCATTTTCTATGTAATCGTTAAATCCTTCTAAGTCATATACACCACAATCCAACAAATAGTTTCTTACTTGTTCCATTTTTGCAAGCTCTTCCAAAGTATGGCTCCTTTCACGCATTTCGTGCGTCAACTTGATAGCCCCTCCAGTAACCAAATAAACACCGGGCTCAATCTTGATGGCATAGATTCTAAGCCATGAAGGGTGCCGGTATCCTCCATCCCCATATGCTTTTTCTTTTCCTAGCGACATCTCAGAGAAACGGTTGTTTTCCAGATGCTTAAACAACAGGTCAAGATTTGCATCCGGGGTTATATCCAACATAAGACATTCAAGTCTCCTTGCCTCATCAATTGTATCCATTACCGCCTCATAAACGTCCGTAATGCGGAAGAATGATGATAAATCTGCAATGTTTTCTTTGAAAAAAGACTGAAGCCAATTCATGTCATACCAACGAGAAAATAGCAATTCGAAGCAATTGCTATCCTCCTCCTCATATCTTACAGCCCAGAGCCTATTATCGTCAAGTATCTTGTCAAACGACATGTCAAACATGTTTTTGCAAAGATAGTAACAATATCCGTATTGTACAATATGAATATTGTTTTTCTCAGATAAATTGCAATCAAAATGAGCACCTTGACACAAATATGGCCCGGTTGCGATGGGGGTGGGGATGGGATGCTCCGGAGTGAATTGGCGAAAAAGGGGTCATGGGGTTTCGACAGCTGAACGGAGGAGC